>JAYEJR010000182.1:0-5911 GCA_034660715.1 Campylobacterota bacterium
CTTGAGCAGCTGAAGAGTGACTGCGTTTAGGTGGAACGAGAGTAAGAACTACTGCGTCATGACCTCTCTCCTTTACACCAGTAGCGACTCTTAACCCTGCAAGTCCACCACCTATGATGAGAACATCTGTATATACTACTTTCATTAGTGAGCCTCCAGTTTTATAGTCTCAGATTTGTACTTAACACCATCACTAAAGTCATGTGTCATACCGATGTATGTGTACTTTGCTAAAGAAGCAAGCCCTATAACTATGTAAAGAGCTATCATAAATTTCATAAGAAGTTTGAATCTAGCACGAGAAATTTTTGTATTTTTCCCCTCACCAAAACCCCACTTAAGAGCAAGTCGATAGAGTCCTATAAAAGCATGGGATACAACGGAGATAAGAAGCATAAAGTAAAGTGGTCCCATAAACTCATCTACAACACGATAAGAGCTAGCATATGGACCGATGTTAGCAGGTTGTGTTATCATTATATAGAGGTGAACACTCCCTATAAAAAACATCATAAATCCAGTGATAACCTGAACCATCCAAAGATACGAATCTTCATGTTTCATTCTCGTTGTATGCTCTTTGATAATTTTGTAGTCTCTGTAAGAAGCTGGAAACTTACGGATGGCGATACCAGCATGCAGTATAAATATAGTCCCTATAAACGCCGCTAAAAAGGAGATAATTCCAGGATACTTTTCACCAAAAAAGTAATACCCTTCAAACATGATGGTCACTCTGTACATCATCTCATTTGAAATAAGTATAGAAGCTTCAAACAGAATATGTCCCATGATAAATACGGCTAGTATTAGACCTGTAAGACTCTGTAAAAAGTCAAGCCTCGCTGGTGTTTTATTTATCTCTTTTTTCTTCATATACTGTCCATTTTTTGTTTTTATTATTTTACAATAATAAACTATAAAATATAATTTTATTTTGTAATGTTTTTGTAATAGAATGAAATATTTAGTGAAATTTAATTGTTTGGGGAGTTTTGTATCAGAGCGGAACTCTGATACTTTTAGAAATTAGTTTGGTTTTTTAGAACCACGAATTTTTTTCTTTTTCTTCGCTGCTTTTTTCTCTTTAGCTTTTTTATCAAGCTTCGCTTTTAACTTTTTCTGAGCCTCTTTTTTTGCTTTTGTTTTCTTAGCTTTTTTCTTTTTATCTTTTTTCTTCTCAGCTTTTTTTGCTAACTTTTTAGCTAGTTTTACTTCTTCTTTTGACTCTTCTTGTTTTGTTTTCTTTGCCATCGGTGGGCTCCTTTAATATCTTTCTTAAAATCATTATACATCTAAAGTATTTATGTTTTTATTAAGAATGTTGCGAAGTTATAACATATTTTAAGTTGATACGAGTCATAATAGTGTAATTTAACAAAAAGTGTACAGGGGAGAAATATGTTTTATATCGTTACTATCATTTTACTTCTTGGGATTTTCATGACTCTTTTTAGGTTTCTTAAGGGTCCTACCCTCAGTGATAGAGTAGTCGCTTTTGATGTTATAGGTGTGATGAGTGTCTCACTTCTAGTCATTCTTTCCCTATACTTTGGGAGGGCTCTCTACCTTGACATCGCTCTAGTCCTTGGACTCATTGGATTCTTAGGTTCCACTATCTTTGGTCGCTACATTGAAAAAGGTATTTAGATGCTAGAGTTTTTTGGGTTTCTCTTTATAAGTTTAGGTGTTATGGCGTTTCTAGTGAGTGCCTTTGGTCTTCTCAGAATGCCCGATCTCTATACTCGTATGCATGTCGGCACCAAAGCAACAACCATTGGAACTCTACTTGTACTTTTAGGAGCCTGCTTCATAGAGCCAACATGGAGTTTTAAACTCCTGCTTTTAGCAGTTTTCATTCTCCTGACAAACCCTCTCTCTTCATCAGTTATCGCTCGTGCAGCACACAAAGATGGACTAGTACTTGATAGAGATGCTCTTGAGGATAACAGATGATTGGTTTTATCATACTTGTAACTTTTATAGGTATCGTTATAGTGGCGTTTAGTGCCATAGTTCAAACAAAACTAGCGGATTCTATCATCCTTTTTATGGGAGTTGGACTTGGAAGTGTAGTTCTGTACTTTCTCTTTGGTGCTCCTGATGTTGCCCTAACCGAAGCCGTTATAGGTGCTGGTATAAGTTCACTTATATTTTTAATGGCACTCAAACACTTAAAGGTAGAGTCATGAGTATCAAACGTAACCTACCTACTGCCACTTTAAGTGGCTTTACTCTAAGTGCTCTTTTGGTTCTTAGTTTCTTAAACATACTTTTACAAAACATCCCCTCTTCTATGCAAAGAGCAGGAGACTCACTTTTACAGCTAAACGCCACTGAAGGTGTAGCAAATGCTGTAACAACGGTTGTAGTTTACTTTCGTGGGTTTGATACACTTGGAGAAATAGCAGTACTTTTCATAGCTTCTCTTGGAATAGGACTCATGCTAAGTGAAAACTCACAGTGTGAGATCAAAGCTGAGGGTAACTTCATGCTAAAGAGTGCCTCAAAACTTCTATTTCCCATCATAACTCTCTATGGAATATATGTGATGATTTATGGACATTTAAGCCCAGGTGGTGGTTTTCAAGGTGGTGTTATTATCGCTAGTGGCGTTTTACTCTTACTTATAAGTCATAAAGACTTTGAAGTTCCACACTCTGTTATAGTATTACTTGAGACATTTGCTGGGGTCTCTTATGTTCTTATCGGTCTTATCGGTCTTTTTACTTTGGATGTTTTTTTAGGAAACTTTTTACCACATGATGTCTCACAGATGGGAGTGCTACTAAGTGGTGGTATCATCCCTATTATATACATAGTTGTCGGTATAAAAGTTGGTAGTGAGATGAGTATGATAGTTCAAAACCTCGTCAAAAGGGGTGAGAATGTTTGAGTTTTTTAATCAACCAGAAGTTATTAAATACATTGTCATTATCGGTTCAATGTCTCTATTTTTTGTAGGTCTATTTGGACTTTTATCTCAAAAACACTTTATAAAAATCTTTATCAGTATAGCTATTATGGAGAGTTCAGTTTTTTTCTTCTTTCTAGGAAATATTTTCAACCAGAGCTTCACTGCACCTATAATAGGTGAAGGTTTTTCTGACATAACTCAGATAAATGACCCAGTTCCACATGCGATGATACTTACAGCTATCGTGATTGGTATGGCAGTTTTAGCTCTTGGAGTGAGTATGGCTATAGAGTACTACAAGCTTACTGGTAACACAGAGATAGACAAGATGAATGAGATGAGGCACTAAGATGAGTAGTATACTTTTTATAGCACTTCCTCTTCTTTTTGGATTTGCGACACCTATATTAAACAAGTTTGGAAAAAGTGGTGTTGTTTATGCTTCAACCTTTATGCAGGCTTTTTTACTCTACTTGGCGTTTACACTTATAGGTTCTAACACACCGCATATAGAAGTCATATCTATCGCTCCACCTTTAGGTATCTCTTTTGTTCTAAACGCCACTTCACTGTTTTTTGTGGCGCTATTTACATTTTTGATGACACTTTTTTCTCTCTACTATCTCAGCCATAGAAAAACGAACCCTTACAAAAACGAAACAAAATTCTTCATTCTTTTAAACATGCTTCTGGCTTCGTCTATAGGTCTTGTTCTTAGTTCTGACATCTTTAACATCTATGTCTTTTTTGAGATAGCGGGAATCTCTGCTTATATACTTAGTAGTTATGAGAAAACTTCTTCTGCACTTGAAGCAGGACTAAAGTACCTCATCACAGGAGCTATCGCTTCTGTTTTTTTAGTTTTTTCCATTGCTCTTATATATCTAAATCTCGGCTCTTTAAATCTCGCTGTTATTGCACAAAGTTTTGAGACTCTTTCTTTTAACCTAAAACTCCTCATATCCATTATGCTACTTATAGGTTTTGGTTTTAAGGTAGAGATATTTCCTCTTAACTTTTGGGTTGTAGATGTTTATCAAGGTTCAAGTTCTCTAGTAAATGCACTTTTTTCAGGTATCGTAGTAAAAGCTTACCTCTTTGTCTTTTTTCATATACTCTATCTCTTTTTACCTAGTGGAGAGTTTTCACTTTTTCTAGTTTACCTAGGAGCTATTAGCATGTTAGTCGCTGAGATAGTAGGTCTTAGACAAACAAATCTAAAAAGACTTTTTGCCTACTCTAGTCTTGGTCAAGTAGCTCTTATATTTACAGCTTTTGCACTTCAAAACGCTGATGCCATCCAAGCCGCACTCTATATAGTTCTCGCTCACTCTATCGCGAAGGTGATTATATTTTTAGCGATAACAAACATAGAAAAAGAGTATAAAAGCATAAACATTGAAACTCTAAAAAAGTTAAACTCACCGTTTTTGAGAGTCATTATGCTTATAGCGATGTTATCCCTTTTAGGAATTCCTCTTTTTGCAGGTTTTATCGGTAAGTTTTTAGTTTTAAAATCATTAGCGGTTAATGGACTCCTTGGCGTTTTAGTCATTATAGTTTTTGCTTCTCTCTTAGAGTCAGTTTACTACTTTAAACTATCAGGTTTTATGTTTAGTAAAACACAAAGAAAAGAAGTTATAAAAATCGACTTTACACAAAAGTCTGTCTTTGTACTTTTAGCACTCCTACTAGTTCTAATCGGTATAGCACCTTTTTTACTCTCAGGCTACTTAAACGAGAGTGCAACCCTTATGTTAGATGCGACTAACTACATCTCTAACTTAGTAGGAGGAAAATGATGGATTTATCAATCTTTGGTTTAAGTGAAATCATCCTCTCTCTACAAATAACGAATTTAGCAAACTTTTTTGCTTCTCTTATCGCTTTCTCAGCTCTTATAGTGATGTTCATAGGAAGAAACTACTCGCTTAGCAAAAGTTTTTATGCTCTGTTTTTTCTTTTAATAGCATCTCTTTTTCTCATAGTCTATGCCGCTGATTATCTTCTCTTTTTCATAGGTTGGGAAGTTATGAGTATAAGTACCTACTTCCTACTCTCGTTTACGCTCTCAAAAGAAGCACTTCATAAGTACATCGTCTTCGCGATGGCTTCGGCTCTGTCTATGTTTATAGCCATCTTGATTCTCTACTCAGGCACTCATAGTTTTCTCTACTCAAACGCCGCTGAGAGTTTTGCTACTTTGGGAAATATAGAAGGCATACTCTTTGTAGGTCTTATGCTCTTTGCTATCTTTATAAAACTTGGAACTATCGGTTTTCACTACTGGCTAGTTGACGCTTATGAGGAGTCGCATAACTTCTTTACACCTTTTCTTTCAGCAGTACTTTCAAAAATGGGAATTTATGCTCTAATCATCCTTGTTACACAGGTTGTGGAGCTCTCTTATTCTCTAGCCATCATAGGTGTTATTACTTCCATCATCGCAACTTTTAAAGCCATTCAAGAGGACTCTCTAAAGAGACTTTTAGCCTACTCAAGCATCGCTCAACTCGGTTACATCGTAACAGTTCTTGGAGTTGCTGATGGGATGGGTGGAGCACTCTATCACTCGCTTATACATACAGTGGTTAAACTACTACTCTTTATAAACATAGCGGGTATCATCGCTATAACTGGACGAGACAAGTTTAGTACACTTGGTGGACTCATCTATAAAACGCCACAATCATTTGTTCTACTTCTCATAGCCATCATCACACTTGCTGGTATGCCCCCTCTTGGAGGATTTGCTTCTAAGTTTATGATTTATAGCTCTTTGATGGATGCTAAGTATCTTCTAGTTTTAGCAGCTGTAATGTTTTCAAGTGCGAGTGCATTTCTATACATATACAAACTCATCTATGGCATTTACTTAGGACATCCAACAAACAAGAAACTAGAGAGTGTTAAAGAAGTGCCTCTCTCATTTCTAATTCCTCAGTATGTTTTAGCTTTAGTGATGGTTGTTTTAGGTACTTACCCTGCCCTAGT
>JAYEJR010000183.1:0-5901 GCA_034660715.1 Campylobacterota bacterium
AGTGGTGTTATTCGTCCGTATGATATAGACCAAAACAATAATATAAACTCTTCACAGATGAGTGAAGCAAAGATATTTTATAAAACAGAAGGGGATGTTGATCGTGCAAACAAACAAGGATGGGGGACTAAGGCTATACAAGCAGTTTGGCCTTTTTAGTCTCATATGTTTACTTTTAACTTCACCGCTCTTTGCTGAAAGTTTTGAAGACTTTAAAAAGTCTCAAAATAGTTCTTTTTCTAAGTACAGAGATGAAAGAGATGCAGCGTTTAACAGCTATTTGAAAGCTCAGTGGGAAGAGTACACTGCAAAAGAGTCTAAGCCTCTTTATGAAAAACAAAAACCTAAAAGTATTTCTCCTTCAGTAGAGAAGAAAATAAAAGGTGTTGGTCCTCGCATTAACATAAAAATAGCAAAAGCAAAACCAGTTGTTAAGCCCAAAGCTAAAGAGCTAGTAACAACTATTCCTCAAATTATAAAAACAACACAAAAACCTAAAGTCATTCCGGTTGTAACAAAGTTAGTCGAGCCAACTAGAGATGTAAACTTTGTGTTTTTTGGACAAAAAGTAGGTTTTGATATCGATGATAAATTAAAAACTGCAAAGTTTTATCCTCAAAATCAAAGTGGGATCTCTAACTTTTTTGATGTTGCTGCATCAAGTGACTATGGAGAAACAGTTAGGCAGATAAAAACATCTGCTAAGGCATTAGAGCTCAATGACTGGGGTGTATATCTCCTTGTAAATCAACTCTCTTCTAATGTTTTTTCTAATAAAGATGATACAAAACTATACAGCTGGTTTTTGTTTAATAAACTCGGTTATGAAGTGAAAGTGGGCTTAGGTGGAAAACATGTTGTTTTAATGCATTATAGTAAAAAGATAATATATTCAACACCTAACTATAGTTTTAAAAAGAAAAAGTTTTATGTTATCAGTAACTATGCAAAAGGTTCAGCTGGAAAGGTTTACACCTATAAACAAAGTTATCCGGGAGCGAGTAAAGCACTTGACTTAGAACTACAAACTCTTCCAAATTTTGAAAAAGACCTTCAAAAGAAAACAGTTTCCTTTAAACAACTTGGAAAAGAATACAAGGCCTCTTATCATTATGATAAAAACCTTATAGACTTTATGGCAACTTATCCTCAAGCTGATTATGATACATATTTTAATGCTCCAATGAGTGAAGAGACATATAGAGATATCGCACAGGATCTTAAAAAGTATGTTGATGCTAAGCAGGCTAGTGTTGCCATAAATTTTGTTCTGAACTTTGTACAAAAAGCGTTTAAGTATGAAAGAGATCAGCAACAGTTTGGTCGTGAAAAAGTAATGTTTGCTAATGAGACACTCTATTATGACAAATCAGATTGTGAAGACAGATCTATTCTTTTTTCATACTTAGTAAAAGAACTTTTTGGTGTAGGTGTCATAGGTGTTAAATACAAAGACCATATGGCTACAGCTCTTTATATTCCTATAAAAGGCGATAGTGTTATAGCAGGAAAGAGAGAATTTGTGATAGCAGACCCTACATATATAAATGCAAATATTGGTCAAAGTATGCCCCAATATAAATCAAAAATACCACAGAGTTTTATAGTGGTGAGAAAAGATAATGAAAGATGAATGCAGAAAGCTGTGAACTGCTCCCATCAGTAGGAACTCATGAAGATCTAATAAAAAAGCTAAGATCGACGCAAGAAGTAAGCTACTCACTTATAAATATTGACAACTTTTCTAATATAAATAATGCATATGGGTATGAAGTAGGAAACGAAATTTTATGTAATGTAGTACGTTACTTGAAGATTGTTAAACCTAACTCTATGTTTCTCTATCGGTATTCTACTGATAAGTTCGTATTACTTGATGACACTTCTATGAGTGAAGAAGAAATTAAAAGAACAGCTGAAACCATTTTGTCATTTTTTTCTAATACTGAATTAATAATAGGCAACATTGAATTGAAAATATCTTTGAGTATTGGTATCTCTCGAGGGGTTGGACTTTGTAATATATCTAATGCTGAGTTAGCGATAAAAGAGTTACGTGAAGCAAAAAGAAATTATTATTGTCTATTTAATCCAAACTCTGACTTTGTTAAAAGACAAGAAAAAAATATCTATTGGATACTCAAGATTCAAGAAGCTGTGGTCAATGAAGATATTGTTGCATACTTCCAGCCTATTATCAATAATAAAACTGGAAAAATAGAAAAGTATGAGTGCTTAGCTCGTATTAAAGATGATGATGAGATTATATCTCCGTATCTCTTTTTAGATGCAGCAAGAGTTACTGGAAACCTTTCTTATGTAACAAAATCATTAATTACACAAAGTTTTAAAAAATTTAGTGGAACAGATTTTGAGTTTTCTATTAATATCGCAGGAGAAGACTTTTTACTAGACTACTTAGAGTTTTACTTACTCAAAAATGCACAAAAGTATGATATAAACCCATCAAGAGTTTTTTTAGAGATGTTAGAGGATATTACTACACTTGGTAGTGGAACGATAACAAAACAGTTGGATGGGCTTCGTGAAAAGGGTTTTAAAGTTGCTATAGATGATTTTGGGGCAGAGAACTCAAATATGTCTCGACTTCTTGAAATTCAACCAGATTATTTAAAAATAGATGGTGTATTTATAAAAAATATTGTTGATGATGTAAAAAGTCAGATAATTGTTAATGCTATAGTACTAATGTGTAAAACAAGCGGAATAAAAATTATAGCAGAGTATGTTCATAATGAAGCAGTTCAAGAAAAAATGAAAGAGTTGGGTATCGATTATTCACAAGGCTTTTACTTTGGAAAACCTGCACCCAACTTAACAGAGTTAAGTGTTAGCGTTTAGTAGTTAAACGCCACTTTATAAGTAGGATCATCCTCTTCATATGCACAGTGTGGACCTGCATGTTTTAAGATAGCTTTACAGTCCGCTGAGAGATGGCGAAGTAGTAGATTTTTACCAGCATCTTCATACTTTTTAACGATGGTATCAATAGCTTCAACACCAGAAAAGTCTAAAACCCTCGCATTTTTAAAGTCTATAACAACTCTAGGTGGATCTTGATCTATACTAAAGTTATCAGAAAAAGTTGTAGCACTTCCAAAGAAGAGTGGACCTTCAAGAGTGTAAACTTTTGTGCCATCGTCTTCAGTATGTGTTTTTGACCATATACGAGCATGTTTCCATGCAAAGATAAGTGCTGATATAATTACACCAGCTATAACTGCTACTGCTAAATCTTCAACTACAGTAATGATAGTTACAACGACCATAACAAAAACATCAGAACGAGGCATATGTTTTAGGTGTGAAAAGCTTGACCATTCAAATGTTCCGATACTTACCATGAACATGATACCAACTAAAACACCAACTGGTATAGTGTTTAAAACATCAGTCATTGACACAACAAGGATTAAAAGACCAACAGCAGCTACAAATGAAGATAGACGTCCAAGACCACCAGAAGTGTAGTTAATGATACTTTGACCGATCATAGCACAACCTGCCATTCCACCAAAGAAACCACTTGTGATATTTCCACATCCAAGAGCGATACACTCTTTGTTTCCACTACCACGAGTACCACTCATCTCATCTAAAACGGCAAGAGTAAGTAGTGACTCGATAAGACCAACAAGTGCCATGATGATTGCATATGGAAGTACCATAAGGATAGCCTCAAAACTAAATAGAGTATCAGGGATGATAAGGTGTGGAAGTTGCCCTTTAAACTCACTAAGATTTGCTAATGAACCTACAGTAATAGTATCTATACTCATAAAGTAAACTACTAAAGTTAAAAGTACGATAGCTACGAGACCTGAGGGAACTACCTTTGTAAACTTAGGAAGTATGTACATAATAAGCATCGTAACACCTACAATCACATACATAGTTATACCTTGCCCCTCAAAGAACTTAAACTGTGCCATAGCGATAACAATAGCAAGTCCATTCACAAAACCATAAAGAGCAGGTTGTGGTACTAAACGAATGAACTTTCCAAGTTTAAATACACCAAACGCCACCTGAATAAGACCAGCAATGATAGTTGCTAATAGTAGATAGTTTAGAGCATGGATGTATAACTCTTCACCAACCATTCCAGCTGCACTAAGTTTAGCATTTGCTTCAAGCATAAGACCTATCATAACTACAGCAACACTTCCAGTTGCACCGGAAATCATACCAGGTTTACCACCGATGATAGAAGTGATTAGACCGATGATAAATGCAGCGTAAAGACCAACTATAGGACTAACACCAGCGATAAAACTAAATGCAATAGCTTCAGGAACAAGTGCTACTGCAACAACTAAACCAGATAAAACATCATTTTTTATATTTGATGATGTGTATTTTTTTAAATCAAACAATTGTGTAACACCTTAAGTATAAATAATTTTGGAATTATAGCTAATTTTGTCTATGAAAATGCTTGAATTGGACATAACAGCAATCGTGAGCAATAATTTCCCCACTAGGGTAAATTATTGGTCTTCTCGAATTTGTTATATCTTTGTTGTCGTACACCTTAAAAGTGGAGATTCACTCACAGGGGTGTAACTCTAACTTCTTATTTTAATATACGGTTATAATAGCAAATCGACCATCGATTTGGGCTATACCTCTTAATATATTTTTTGTTCGAAGTAGATCAATATCTACCTCTCTTAAAAAATAGGAATCGGTAAAACTTGCTTTAATTTTTGAATCAAATTTATAAGTAATACCATCTTCTCCAAAATTATCAATACGCTGTATCCCTTTGCTTCCAATAATTAGCATAGAACCATCAAGAAGAGTATAAGAATCTGCTCTAATATCTTCCATTCTTGTTAAAATATTGGAGTCTTTCCACTCACTAGAAGTTTTATCAAAATATCTATATTTAATGATAGAATTATTAATATCTTCAATATTCTTATATATTACAGCTGGACTAGAGTTGCTATCGAAAAAAAGACCTGGATACCATGCTTCATAAATCACACTATCTTTATTTTGATTAATAGCAGAATCTATTTGATTTGATGAATTATCATCTGAAGTACCATTTACACGAAGTGGAAATTTATTTAGAGTCACTCTATCTAATCGATTAAATGTATTGCCTCCATCTTTAGAATAGCTATATACCATATTGGTTCCACCATTATGTACTGTATCAGCATTGATTGTTGCAACAAGATGCATAGTATTATTTGTATCAAATTTAAAATTACTAGAATAGGATTGATACCATGTTGAACCTACATCAGTTTTATTGTACCCGTGAGGTTCCCAAAGAATTGATTCATAGACTTTCTCATCTCCAATATCAAGACCTTCGTACCCACCTTCTGGGACACCACCTAATAAATTCCATGTTTTAGTAGAAGTGTCGTATTTTGCAAGACAAAGTCCTAATGTTCCTGATTCATGTGATTTATTTTGTCTAACACTTTGTCTCCCAGCCATATACAACACACCATTATTGTCTTTACGAAAGTAGTTGTATGTGGTGCGATTACAAGGAAAATGTCTATTTGCATCGTTTCCTACAAATGTAAATGAGGAAACATCTTCAGGATTATCTGACACCCAATACATTTGTTCTCCATATTCAATGTTTAGAAATCTCTGTGGTAAAGGGTTATCTGTAAGTTGTCTATAAGACCCACCTTTTCCTGAGCCACCTGAACCATGATGCATATCTCCAATAACATGAATGTAACCCTCTTTGTCTATAGCTATTGCAAATCTATGATGTGAATCATCAAAAACGCTATATATCTCATCTTCATTTTTGTCCAATAGGGATGTTTGCATAGTATTATCTATGCTATTTATTTTATTGATATATGGTCGTCGACTCTGTTTATCAAGAGAAAATACATA
>JAYEJR010000184.1:0-5875 GCA_034660715.1 Campylobacterota bacterium
TAAAAACTCTGGTATAGCTTCCATAGTTGTTTTAGCATCAACTAAATCAACTTCCCTTATCCCATGTATCTTTTTACTCTCACTGCTTATATCACAAGAGTTTTGTATAAATACCTCGAATGTTTGTGATGTAAGTACCTTATTATCTTTTATTTTTACTGCACCTATAGATAGAATCTCATCTTTTTTAGGATTTAGTCCTGTTGTTTCTGTATCAAAAACAACATATTCACCACTTAAATTCTTTTCAAATAAAAACTTAAATCTGTCATCCTTTAAATTCTTTAGATTTCTATTTTTAAAAAAATCTGAAAAAAAATGACTAATCATCTAAACAACCATATTTAAGTGGTAATGAAAACTCATAAATTTTTTAAACTTATTTACTATTTTAAAACTATCTTTTAGTAAATCTCTTTGATTCTTTTCTAGTTTAGTTGGATTTATATAGTTCTCATCCTTATCTACACTTTGTGCTTCTAACCTTATAGCACTTAAAGTGTCAAAACTCTCTATAAGTTCTGTTGCAAAACTTTTATCTATAACAGCTTTGTTATTTAACTCTTTGATTCTATCTACTGTATTAGTGGCATCTATTTTGTACTCTAATGATAATGTCCTAACACCATGTACAAGTGCAAAAATTCCACCTTTTTTTATATCTAACTTATTGTTATGACTTTTATCTGTAACGAATGAACTAAACATAGAGAGTGGAGTTTGAAAGTTTAAAACAGCTTTTGCTATATAAGCTAAAACATCATCGCGATTGTGAAAACTGTTATGTAAGTAATTACGCAGTTCATCTAAAAGAGTTTCATCACCTGCTACCATCTTAGCGTCTAAAAGGATGCTAAGAGTTTGTAGTTTTGATTCATCCATAGAGTTAGCCAAAGACTTTATTAAAGATTTAAATCCACTAACATCTCGACGCCAAAACTCATTTGACACCATTACATCACCATCGCATTTTGGAAAACCTAACTCTAAAAGATGAGTATTTAACTTTTTCATACTATCAGTAAAAAGTTCAACATCAATACCATCATGAATTATAAGAGCATTATCTTGGTCAGTCTTAATTATCTGTTCACTTCGCCCTTCACTTCCCATAACTATTAAACAACATTTATCTTGTAAAGGCTTTTCAACAACCATAGTAAAAAGTTTTTTATATACTTTTATATTTAGAGTAGATACTAACTTAGTTATATACCTTGTTTTTACACCTTTAGTTTTTAAGATAGTTATGAGGTTATTTAAATCATCTTGAATAAATTTTAAATCATCAATACTGCTAGCTTTATCTATCTGAACAGATATAAGATGGGAATGATTTGCAAAATAAGAGAGTAAATCTAATTGTTCTAAAACACCGATTATTTTACCATTTTCAGTAACTACTACCCTCTTTATCTCTTTATGTGTCATTATGAGTAATGCGTTAAATAAAAAGTCATTTATATCTATGGAGATAATATTTGCACTAGAAATTTTTGAGATTTTCTCATCTACACTTAAACCCTTTAGTAAAACTTTTTCTTTTAAATCTGTATCTGTTACTATCTCAAAAGAGTTTTCTTTTTTCACAATGATAACTTTTGCTTTTAACTCTTGTTGTTTTTTTAAAGAGTCTAAAATACTAAGATTAGCATCTACTAAACAAGTGTCATGCAAATATATATCACTAACTCTTGCCATTAAAAAAGGTGTAAGTTCACTTTGTGTATCGTGGTGTTTTAAGTTTTGATGACGAGATACAAAGTCTTGAAGAAAATAACTTTGTACCCTTTTATCTTGCATTAAATCTAAAAAATCATCTTTTTTTATCTCATAACAGATTAAGTCTTCATCTACTACAAACTTAGATTCTGTTTTAGAGTATATAAGGGCATCTGCATCAAAACTATCACCTGATGAATATACATTATGTACCTCATCTTCGATATATTCTGTTACAGAACCTTTTATAATGACATAAAAAGCAATAGATTCTAAACCCTTTGAGATAAGTAAAGTATCTTTTGCATAGTATGCTATATCTATCTTATCCATCAAATTATCTAAATCATCCCCACCCAAAAGATCAAATGGGTGGATAGACTCGATAAGTTTTCTTTGGTCTAAAATACTCATTTTAATTAAACTCCAAATAAATTAGAAAAGGCACTAGTGCCATGGGCTTCCTGCCGAAGGAAACTCAGTGTTAACGAAGACAAAGGAATCTAGGTACCCCTTGAGAGTGTACTTCCTTTGTCGTTAGCATCAATGTTCACTTGCACCCTCTGCACCGATACCAGTTTGACTTCTGATATATTGAGCTTCAAACATCTCTTGTTCATCTTTAGCAGCTTGACTTTTGTCAGTTACACTAAAAAACCATATAGCTATAAATGAAACTGTTACAGAAAAAAGTGCTGGATATTTATAAGGAAAAATAGCCTCTTCATTACCTAATATCTGAACCCATACAATTGGACCAAGTATAACTAAAAGTACAGCAGTAGCTAAACCTAAAGATCCACCAACAGCAGCACCACGAGTTGTAAGTTTTCTCCAATACATACTTAACATAAGTATAGGAAAGTTAGCAGACGCTGCAATAGCAAAAGCAAGACCAACAACAAATGCGATATTTTGATTTTCAAATGCTATACCCATAATAATAGCGATAACACCAAGTGCTACAGTAGCTATTTTAAATACTTTCATCTCTGATTGGGAATCTGATTTACCTTTTTTGATAACTGAAGCGTAAAGATCATGAGAAATTGCCGAAGCACCTGCAAGAGTAAGACCAGAAACTACTGCTAAAATCGTAGCAAATGCAACAGCAGATATGAAACCTAAAAAGAAGTCACCACCAACAGCATGAGATAAGTGAATCGCTGCCATATTGTTTCCACCAAGAATCGGGCTTCCACCAGATACAGCTTGTTTAGCCATGTCTAAATACTCCGGATTTGTATAAACCATAACGATAGCACCAAAACCGATAATGAAAGTTAAGATATAAAAATAACCGATAAAACCAGTAGCATAAAAAACTGATTTACGAGCTTCTTTTGCATCAGCAACCGTGAAAAACCTCATAAGGATATGAGGTAAACCAGCTGTACCAAACATAAGAGCAACAGCAAGCGATATAGCAGAAATCGGGTCACTTACCAATCCACCAGGACTCATGATCTCAACACCTTTCATATCTACGGCAGTTCCAAATAGTGATGCAAATGAGAAGTCATAATGAGCCATAACAGCTACAGCCATAAATGTCGCACCTGATAGAAGTAAAAATGCTTTAATAATCTGTACCCATGTAGTAGCGAGCATACCACCAAATGTTACATAAAGAACCATAAGTACACCCACTAAGATAACAGCTATTTCATACTCTAAACCAAACAGTAACTGGATAAGTTTACCAGAACCAACCATTTGAGCGATAAGATAAAGGATAACAGTTGCGATAGAACCTGATGCTGCAAGTGTACGGATAGGAGTTTGACGAAGTCTATACGATGCAACATCAGCAAAAGTATATTTACCTAAGTTTCTTAAAGGCTCAGCGATAAGAAAAAGGATAATAGGCCAACCAACTAAGAAACCTATAGAATAGATAAGACCGTCATAACCTTTTAAATATACAAGACCAGATATTCCTAAAAACGATGCAGCTGACATAAAATCCCCTGCTATAGCCATACCATTTTGAAAACCAGTTATACCACCACCAGCAGTATAAAAATCTTTTGCACTTTTTGTACGCTTTGCAGCCCAGTAAGTGATGCCAAGTGTACCACCAACAAAAAGTAAAAACATGATAATTGCAGACATATTAAGCTCTTGTTTTGCAACTTCGCCCTCTATAGCACCTGCACCTAATACGCCAATACTACCAAGAATTAAAAATAAAAATACTCTATTTGCCATTACTCTTCCCCTACTGATTTTTTGATTGCATTGTTTAAGTCATCAAACTCAGAATTTGCTCTTTTTATGTAGATACCAGTTAGTATGAATGCAAAAATGATAATTGCTATACCGATAGGGATACCAATAGTTGTAACACTATCACTACTTAAAGGTGTACCTAATAGTGATGGATTGAAAGCGATAGTAAGTATGAATGTAAAATACACCACTAACATCGCTATACTCAGATTTATAGCAAATTTAGTTCTAGTTTGAACTAACTTTTTATAATCTGGATTTGCCTTGATTTTTTCAACAAGTTCTTTATTCATAAAAAATTCCTTTTATTTTAAAATGTATAGTTTGCTATAAATCTATACTCATTCCAATCTCTACCATTTCCAAAATCATTTGGAAAGTTACCACGAATGCGTAGTTGAAGATTTTCAACTGATTGAGGATAGTACTTTATATCAAATCCACTCTCTTTAGCAGTTCTACTTGTTCCATAACCACTATAATTATCCATATCAAAAGATGCATAATAAGCTGTTGCAGATAGATTAGCACCCATATCTTTAAAATTATATGAAGTGAGTACTTTTGTTGCTTTTACTCCTGATAAGAGCATATGACGAGTTACCATACCTTGTGTGTAAGCTGGCATACCACCCCATGGAGTTATAGTTGAATTTTCAAGCTGAGTTGTAGCAGTCGCACTACTTTGCTGTGAATATGCCACATAACCACTTAATGCTCCAGCTTTAGCTCCAACTTTTGCACCCCAGTATAAACTATCTATATTACCAGCATACTCATCACCAACAGAATCTTCTTTTATAACTTGAATAGATGCAGTTGGTTTTACTTTATCACTTACTAAACACTTCCAAGATATAGAAGCATCTGCATAGATAGCATTTAAAATATCATGTGCATAGTAATCCCACACTTGAGCTTTTAAATTATCTTTTTTATATGATGCACTTACTACAGATACACCATCTGTTTTTTGTCCAACAGCCCATGTACCCATGTTTGTAAACTCACCTTGGTACTTTGCTGTGTTTCCAACCACTGCACTGTAACCAGCAGTAGCACCTACAATACCACCATTGTAAGCATTAGCAAATGAACCAGCTGCAAATTTTGTAACATGACCAACTATTAGAGTTGTATTTGATACATCTTTGTTGATAACAAGATATGCTTCAAACAAGTTTGGTAACATCCTAGCATCATCAGCACCTGCAAGTGGTGTAGCTAACTTCTGACGACCAGCTTTAAATACTGTGTTTTCATACTTATACTGTAAATAAGCCTCACCAAGAAGAGAGTAAGATGAACCATCATTTCTAAACAAAGTAGTATTTGGACCCATAACATCAGCTTCCATACCACGAGCTATACGGTTTGTTGTGTAAAAAGCAGTACCTAAACTTAAACCATTTAACTCTGCTGTTTCAAACTTTAGATGACCACCTATAGCTGTACCTATTTGATTATCTGCTTTTGTATTATCATCACGATTTATATAAAAAGCTCTTATCTGCCCACTAACTTCACCTTCACTAAACATCTTCGATACATTATCAGATGCTTGAATATTCACTGAACTAATAAGTCCTAATGATATTGCACTTAATGCGATATACTTTTTCATATATCTTCCTTTTATATGGATTAACATTCATATAATAAAAAAGGAACATAGCATGAACATAGCATAAGTATTATTTTTAATATTAAAATTTTAGTTTAGTTTAATGTGCGTAAATATGTAACATTAATTAGTTTTTCTTATGAAAGATTTACACTCTTTTTCTTTACATATTTTACTACTCCGATATAATAACAATCTTCATATCTTTATATCTAAAAATATTTTTTTGAATTAGCTTTAGATGCTTTCCAATATTTAAATCTATCACTTTATCTGAACCAGCGTATAAAGTTTTTC
>JAYEJR010000185.1:0-5839 GCA_034660715.1 Campylobacterota bacterium
TCCCTCTCCATTTTTCAGTTACCATTACGTTCTCTTCATAGTTACTCATGTCAAGAGTTGTAAATCCAGCTGCTTTAACACTTGGTAGTGGATCCCAAGATTTTTTCATAGCAACTAGTGAAGCTACCGCCCCAATACCTGCGACAGCACCAAACGCCACACCCATAAAACCTCTACGGCTACTATTTTTCATATACACTCACTTGTTGTGAAATTTGCTGTAATTATATAATAAAAAGTATATATTAATTATAAAGCTAAGTTTTCTTTTATAAATTCGACTTTTTTTTCTGATTAATGTGTACTTTTTGCATAATAAATGAGGTTTTTGGTTGAACTTATCACTGTTTAGTGATTTATTTCATAATCTGTAGTTATCTATATATTTATCTGTTCAAATAATTTTCTTTAGTTTTAGTAGAACCTTTAATCTACTTAGAGACTCGTTATTTCGAGTCCCTTTTAGCAATTTTGATGTATATATGAAGGATCTCTATAGCTGCAGGAGTAATACCACTGATGTTCATAGCAGCTTGGAGTGTTGGAGGTGCAAAAGAGGCAAGTTTTTCTTGAACTTCTTTAGAGAGTCCACTTACAGATGTAAAGTCAAAACCTTGAGGAATAGCTATTTTAAGGTACTTTTTCATTCTCTCAATCTCTTCACTCTGCTTATCAATGTAACGAGCATATTTCCCTTCTACAAGTATCTCTTCTTTGATATACTCATCGAACTTCGCTAGTTCAGGAACTATTTTGAGCATTTTCTCTACATCAAAAGTCTTACGAGCTACTAGTTGTTGTGCTGTTGAGACATCTTTAAGAAGCTGTTCATCCATTGAAGAGAGTAAAGCATTGAACTCTTTGTTTGGAGTAAACTTAGTATCTTCTAAAAGTCCAGCTCCGTAACGAATCTGCTCATCTTTAAGTTTTACTCTCTCATACTCTTCATCTGAGATTAGTCCTAACTCGTGACCATATTTTCCAAGTCTTGTATCTGCAGACTCTTCACGAAGAAGTAGTCTATACTCAGCACGAGAAGTAAACATTCTGTATGGTTCATTTGTCCCTTTTGTAACAAGGTCGTCTATAAGAACACCTATGTAGGCTTCATCACGTCTAAGGATAAGCGGCTCTTTATCTTGCAGTGAAAGTCCCGCATTTATACCAGCCATGATACCCTGTGCAGCAGCTTCTTCATAACCAGTCGTACCGTTTATCTGTCCAGCGCAGTAAAGTCCGCTTATCTTTTTCGTCTCTAACGAATGTTGCAGTTCACGAGGGTCTACAAAGTCATACTCTATGGCATAACCATAACGCACTATCTTGGCGTTTTCCATTCCAACAACCGACTGAATCATATCACGCTGTACTTCTGGTGGCAGGGATGTTGAGAGACCATTTATGTAACATTCCGTGTTATCCATAGTCTGTGGTTCTATGAAAAGGTGATGTCTATCTTTATCAGCAAACTTACTAACTTTATCTTCTATACTCGGGCAGTATCTTGGAGAGTTACCCTCTATCTGACCAGTAAAAAGAGGTGCTCTGTAGAAGTTTGAAGAGATGATCTCATGAGTAAGAGGATTTGTATAAGCGATAAAACATGGTAGTTGTTTTTTTGTCTCTCTAAACTCAGCACGATTAGTTCTAAATGAGAAAGGAGATGGTAGTTCATCTCCACCCTGCTCTTCCATCACAGAAAAATCTATCGTCGAGCTGTCTATACGAGCACAAGTACCTGTTTTTAAACGAGCTAAGTTCAACTTCGCATCATTTTTCAGTGAAGCAGAAAGCCCTTCACTTCTCTCCTCTCCATAACGTCCACCTTTTTTTTGTACTTCACCAACATGGATGATTCCATTTAAAAAAGTTCCTGAAGTGATGATGACTTTTTTAGCCATATACTCATTTAAAAGATCTGTTTTAACACCTTTTACAGTCTCATTTTCTATTATGAGTGACTCTACTGTCTCTTGAGCTAAGTCTAAGTTAGCCGTATTTAAAACTGCATTCCTAGCTATAACTCTATACTTGTCCATATCTATCTGCGCACGACTTCCACGAACCGCTGGACCTTTTGTCTGATTAAGTATGCGAAACTGTATTCCAGCTTCGTCGGTAATGAGACCCATCTCGCCACCAAGCGCGTCAAGTTCACGGACTAAATGCCCTTTAGCAAGACCACCAACAGCGGGATTACAAGAAGTAGCGCCAACATTTTCAGCTAACATAGAAATCATCAAAGTTTTGTTGCCCATACGAGCTGCTGCAAGAGACGCTTCCACACCTGCATGACCGCCACCTACTACTATTACGTCATAATTCATTATTTCTGTCCTATCGTACTAAAATCATTTAACTAAACTGTATTATTTTATTAATGCGAATTTTAGCATTTTTGAGTATCATTTGCATAATATATACTGAATTAATTAAGCTTTTTAAGATGCTTAACAATAATAAAATAATTTTTACAGATAATATCGCAATGGAGAATAATAAAAATGATAGAAAAAGCAAATGCCGCATATAACGCAAAAGATTATAAAACAGCCTTTGAGATGTATACTCAACTAGCCGAGTCAGGTGATGCGACTGCGCAGACTTCATTGGCGTTTATGTATCAAAACGCTCAAGGTTGTGAGACAAACGAAGCAAAAACTTTAGAACTCTATACAAAAGCGGCAGAAGCAAACCAGCCTTATGCACTTTTTAATCTAGCCATCCTTTATGAAAACGGTATTGGTGGCGTTGCACACGATCAGTTTAAAGCACATGAGCTTCATATGGCAGCGGCAGAGCGTGAAGTTCCCCCTGCACAGTATGAAGTAGGACTTATGCTAGAGCGTGGTCTTGGCTGTGTACAGAACTATAGTGAAGCAGCTTTTTGGTACGAAGAAGCAGCTAAACGCGGACATATCGAAGCATTTAACAACCTTGGCGTTTTATATAAAGAGGGACATGGTGTTGTTCAAGACGATGCAAGATGTTTCATCTGTTTCACTCGTGCATCTGAGGGTGGACTTGCTCAAGGTCACTACAACCTTGGACTACTATACGATCAAGGTATTGGCTGTGAAGCAGACAATGATAAAGCACTTGACCTTTGTAGAAAAGCGGCATACGCTGGACATGAAAAAGCAAAAGCAATTATTCAAGGTCTTCAAGCAGATGGAAAAATTGTATTTTAATCACTAGAAAAATTTTAACATAAAATGAAGAGGAAAACTCCTCTTCACATTAAGAGCTATTCTAAAACTGAAGCCTTTGCAAGATATACTGACTGATCATCAATCTCACTATCTCCTCAATTATATAAAATAAAAGATCCAAACAAGACAGTAAACTTCATTTACATTTACTATAAGAAGAGATATAATTGCACTATATAAATAAAGAGGAATTCATCTTGTTCACAGGACTTATAAGAGAGATAGCAACCGTTAAAAGCCTTGTAGGTTCAACTCTCACTATCAAAGCCAAACTCAAAGCAAAACTTGGAGATAGCATCGCTATAAATGGTGCTTGTCTTACTGTAGTAAAAGTATCGAGTGATGGTTTTTCAGTTGAGCTCTCTCCTGAGTCTCAAAAACACATCGTAATAGAAAACTATAAAAATGAAGTTCATATAGAACCTGCAATGATGATGGGTGATAGATTTGAAGGTCATGTTGTTCAAGGTCATGTAGATGCTATAGGGGAAGTTACTGATATCAAGAACCTTGGCAACTCTTATGATGTTTTTATCAAAGTGGACAAAAAACATATAGCTTTTATAGTCCCAAAGGGTTCCATCACCATAGATGGCGTTTCACTCACTGTTAATGATGTAAATGCCGATACCTTTCGTCTCACAATCATTCCTCACACTATGAAAGAGACTCTCTTTAAAAACTATAAAAAGGGCTACAGAGTCAATGTAGAGACAGATATGTTCGCTCGTTATGTCTCGCACATCATCGCACATCAAACAGCACCCTCTTCTCTCTCATGGAATGAAGTAGACGCCATAAATGCAAGTTATTAAGATATGGCACACTTCAGTTCTTTAAAAAAACTCTCTACAAATGTCAAAAAAACACTAAGCGAAGCTGCAAAAGATAGAAATATTTCACTCAAAGAGGTCGATTTTGATCTTTTAAGAGTAGAGACCCTTGTTAAGACGCCAAAGCACAAAGAGTGGACTATTATCGAAGAGCCTCTTGAGAAGCTCTTTGAGGAGAAGCTACTTCGCTCTACTCTTCTTGAGGCAAGACAAGAGTACGCACTCAAAATAAAACCAACAGAAGTATCGCCTCTTTTTAAAGATGTAATGATGGAGGTTCAAGTCAATAAAGCCAAAAGCAAGGCTATTGTTGTATTTAAAAAGGGAAGTGTTTTTCCTGACACACCTCAACTTGCGAAAAAAATCAGAAATGAAATCTATAAACGAAAACTCCTTTTAGGCTTTGTAGTACAGCACTATGAAAACAGTCTCAATGGTAACATACTCAAGTTTTCAAAACTCATAAAACCACAAGTCCCTCTCTCTAAAGAGATTAAGTTTTCTATATGTACCTCAACCCTGCCTCTAGCCGCTGTTGACGATGATGTACTTCTACACTACAAAAACAAAACACAAGAGGATAGCAGTCTAATAACAGGTATAGATGTTGGTGATCTTGTTTTTGAATACATCAAACCACAAAAGGGACGAGATGGTCGTGGGTGTCATGCAAATCAGATCACAATACCAGAACCAAAAGTGACTCACATACACTATGCTCCAGATCCAGATACTATAAGAATAGAAGAAGATGAAAAGTCTATAAAATATTATGCGAAAATAGATGGTTATTTTAAAAATGAGAATGGCGTTATCAAAATCTCTCAAGAGATCTCGCTGAGCTCTGCGTCTTTTAAAGACACAGGTTCCATAAACGCCAATAACGATCAAGAAATATCGCTCAATATAGCCAAAACTCACCATAGTAAAGATGCTGTCGGAAGTGGTGTTAACATAAATCTCCAAGAGGTGAATGTAGCGGGTACTGTAGGTTCTAATGCATCTGTAAAGGCAGTTGACTTAAGTGTAGGAGAACAGACTCACAGGAACTCTAATCTTGAAGCAGTTGAGCATGCTAAAGTCAAACTCCATCGTGGAAAACTAAAAGCCAAAACTGCACAGATAGAGATACTTGAAAACGGTACTGTCGAAGCTGAAGAAGTCAATGTTGAAAAAATGCTAGGGGGTGAAATCATCGCCAAGAGAGTTTTTATAAAAGAACTCACCTCCAATACAACCATTATCGCTTCAGAATCTATAGAGATACTTCACATATCAGGCGAACACAACCACCTCATCATAGATCCAAACAAAATAGAGTCTCACCATGAAAACATAGCGAGACTCAAAAATGAGATAGAAGATACAAACCTTCTTATAAAAGAACTTCAAAAAAAATCTGCCAAAGAGATACAAGAGCATCAAGAGCAACTCCCTCGCGTTCAAACTTTTCAAAAGAGGGTGATTGCAGCTACAAAAGCGGGAAAAACACCAAACAAACAAGATGCCATCCGTGTGAAGCAGTATAAGAAAGAAGCTCTAAAGATTCAAGAAAAACTCCAAGAGATCGAAGAAAAAAAGAGTGCTCTTACTGAGTCTAAGATAAAGCTAGATGAATACAACGAACCTGAAATGTATGCAAAGATAAGCCACAAAGGTGTTTATGACGGTCACACTTCTGTTGAGTTCATTGACTCTAAAAGTGATGAAAAGTACTCTATGCTCCCTATAGGTACCTACGAAACACTACACCTTAAAGAGCTCAACGGTGAGAAAAAAATCTCTTGGTAGAGC
>JAYEJR010000186.1:0-23283 GCA_034660715.1 Campylobacterota bacterium
CTACTGGAAAAGAGGTCTTTGGGAAGAATCCAATTTATTCAGCTATAAACAGACCGCATCAGGCAGTACATGATAGTGTGAAGAGTATCCCAAGCTATGTTCAAGAGGGAAGTTTAGAAAATGCAGAAAAAATCATTGAAGCATTTGCTACAGCAGAGAGTAATTCTACGGAGTTATTTAGCGTTCTAAACAAACTTTAACACTATTTAATATATTTTTTGCTATACTCTTTTAGATACATATTCTAAAAGGAGTTTTTATGTTCCATAAAACCTTAAAAGTTGCATTAAGTATAGTAGTTGTTTTTTCTCTCTCCTCTTTATCCGCTGCCGAGTTAAGCAAAGAGAAAATAAACCAAGTTCTCAAAGAGGCTTATAGTAAGTACAAGGGTGATATGGGTGGTAAGAATGCAGACTATATAAAAGCTCTCGATATAGTAGACCCCAATATTTTTGGAATCACTCTTGTAGATAAGAGTGGAAATGTTTATGAGGCTGGAGATACTTCGCAAGTAGTCTCTATTCAGTCTATCTCAAAAGTCTTTACCGCAGCGCTCGTTATGAGTGAAAAGGGCTCTAAATTTGTTCAGGAAAAAATAGGTGTAAATGCCACAGGTGCGGCGTTTAATTCCATAATAGCTATAGAGCAGCATGGAGGTTCAGCTTTGAACCCTTTTGTAAATGCTGGTGCTATTCAGAGTACTTCTTGGGTTGATGCTAAAGACTCAAAAGAGCGTTGGACAAAGATATCTGCTAATATGTCCGCTTATGCTGGACGAACTCTGAAACTAAATGAGCCGGTTTATATCTCGGAAGTAAATGATAACAAACGCAACCAAGCTATCAGTAAAATTCTTGATGCTTATGGAAGAATGGGAAGTGATCCTCTTGAGGCTACTACTGTTTATACAAAGCAGTGTTCACTAAATGTTTCAGCTCATGATCTTGCTGTAATGGGAGCCACTTTAGCCAATCATGGAACAAACCCAGTAACAAACAACAGAGTAATAGCGGCAAAACACACTCCAAAAATCATGGCAGTTATGGCAACAGCAGGACTTTATGATAATGCTGGAGATTGGTTATACGACACTGGGGCACCTGCTAAAAGTGGTGTTGGTGGTGGAATAGTAGCTGTTATACCTGGAGAGTTTGGTATAGGTGTTGTTTCCCCTCCTCTTGATAGTTATGGAAATAGTGTACGTGCTCAGTTAGCAATCAAATACATCATAGATGAGCTTGGATTAAATCCATTAGCTCAGTAAGGTAGAGAAAGAATGAAAAAAATCACATACTCTTTAATAGCTTTTTCTCTTCTATCGAGTGCATCTTTTGGGGCAACAGACTTAGACACATCACTCTCTCAAGATCATACTTTTGAGAAAGATACACCTAAAACTCAAGGTATAGAGATAGTTGATGGATGGGAAGTCTCTGGTGATATTCGCGCTGGTTGGGTTCAGTATGACTACCAAAATAGACCAACAGGTATCGATAGCAGTGGCAACATTACTCCAACAGACCCAAACATAAACAAAGGGCATATTGATTCTCGTGGTATATACACAACACCAAAAATCTCTATAAGTAGTCCAAAGGATAGTAGAATTGGTGTCAAAGCTACACTTGCAGGAGCGACAGATTTTGGTATAAATGATGAAAAGTATGAGCAAAGAACCTTTGTTTTTGACCCAAATGAACGTAAATCCTTTCTTATCATCCAAGAGGGGTATCTCTCTTATGAAGATAAAAACCATAAGGCATTAGTGGGACGAGAAGAGTTGACTACTCCTATGGTATATGCAGATGATTGGTACATGCTAGCAAATAGTTTTGAGTTAGCATACTATACAAACTCCTCTTTAGAAAATATGACTTTCAATCTTGGTTACTTTAACAAGATGTCTGGAGTTTGGGATAGTGGGGCAAACGGTACTGAGTTTCACAGTATGAGTCAGGCTTCATTTATAGATGGTGCTGATAAAGCGGCCATAGGTGACAAGGGAGTCTATTTTGCAGCACTAGAGTACAATGATGACAAAAACCATAATCTACAAGTTTGGAACTACTATGCAGAAGATATGTATAACACTCTTTTTATGCAGTATGACTTTACAGGTTCTATAGGAAGTTTTAACTACGACCTTGGAGCACAGCTTATGAACTTCAAAGAGGTTGGCTACTTAGCTACAGACGCTGCAAGCACTAACATCGACTACTCTTTATATAGTGCAAGGTTTGATGGCTCGTTTGCAAATGGTATAGACTTTGCAACAGGTGTAGCAAAATATACCTCTGGCGAGGGTCAAGGTGCTACACTTGGTGCTTTTGGTGGGTACCCTTACTTTGCAAATGGTATGATATTTCACTTTTTTGAAGCGGGTAGTCTGCGAAATGCAGCTTCGGCAAAAGCACAAATTGGCTATGACTTTGCAAAACTTGGAGTTGATAACTTGTGGGTAGGGTATAGATATACTATGTTTAACTTGGACTCTCAGTACTCTAAAAATGCTAGTGGAGAAGCTCAAAGTGCTATGGCTTTAAATGGTATTCGTTTGAGTTATGGTGGCAGTGCTGGAGCATACTTCACTGGAACTTACGAGCATGTAAACTTAGACAATGAACCAAATACTTTCTCACTGCGTTTGATTGGTGGGTATAAGTTTTAGAGGAGACCTTAGCTAAAAATGAAAAAAAGCTAAGGATTTTGTATTGCTTTGAAATTTGTAAGAAAGCGGAGGAAGTGAGAGGAAGGGGTAACCTCTCTCTTGCTTTCGTAATAGTATTATAGAGAGTAAAAGTGTAGATATAGTGTGAATAAAAATAATTTTTATATTTTGTGAAAAAGTTTCTGTGTTTGAGGTTTTTTGGAAGTTGTTGTGCATAAACGCTAGTCCCAAAGGACTATCGCTTACAGACGTGATTCGTAACGTCTCATCATATAAAGACGTTTAAGCATTTTCTTACGAGATGCAATTTTGAATTTCTTAAGTTTTTCAGTTGCTGTTTCATGGAAACGGCGAGCACGAGCTTCAGTAACTATTAAGTTACGGTCAGTCTGCTTTTTGAAACGTCTATAAGAAGCGTCAAAGTTATCATCATGGCGTAGTACGATACCAGGCATATCACATCACCCACTTTCATTTAAATTTGACCAGAAGTATAACGTAATTATTCTTCTTTTTTACTTTTGTTGCAATCTGTGTCATTTCCAAAGAAGCATTTTCTGTTTTTGATGATACGGTAAGTAAAAAAAACTAAGATGATAAAGCCAAGAGAGAAACTCATAAGTGCTTGTGTCTCAAAGCCTTTTTCATGAAAGTTATAAGCAGCAGCAAAGAGTGCCATAGCGATAAGAAAACACATAAAAACTCCTGCTTTTAAAACTTACTTTTTACATCCAGTATTTAGTTTAAATATTGGATAGAATGGACAAAAACCTATAGCTGCGACTATATAGTTCTCACTCATTATACCAAAGGCTATTAAACCTAGACCTACTATAACTCTTACAATTCTATCAGCTTTTAAATGAACGGTTTACCCTAGCCATTGAGCTTGGGTAGCCTCTTTGTATACAGATTTTTTGAGCATAGGGTGTTATTTCGTCTGCTATTAAAGACTCAAGTGTCTTAAAGTCTCGACTCCCCTCCATCTTTTTATCCAAGATATCTAACTTTATAAGCTCTTTTGTGATGGCATCTAGCATAGTTAAAATAGATGAAGCTTTTACTATCTCGCATCGTGCATATCTATCACACTCAAAAGAGACCTCTGAGGCCCGTAAAGTCTTGTCATAACCTGGAATCTGTTGTGCACCATAGAGAGGCTTTGAAGCTATAGTCGCATTTTTAAAGGCAGGTATAAACTGTGTGAGATGCTCGATAGCTAAGGCAGTTCTCTGCTCTATAAGAGGAGTATGCCAACCCCTGTTAATCTTTTGTAAAAATATCTCATCAAGTTTTGGATGAGAACTCTCATCACAACTCTGCACAAGACCATTTTCAAAGAGTGTGATATCCTCCGTCATACCGTGAAGTTGAAAGTGCCCACCAGGGTAAGGGGTAAACTGTGCCATTCCTTTTGGTGTACCACGTTGTCCGTGAAAGATAATCTCTGGCCATAGTACTTGCTCTTTCTCCCACTGGACAACATAAGAGGCTTTAAACTCCACAAGACGTTGGCGTTTAAGAGAGAGCATATCATCTATCTCTCCTGTTCTAAAGCCTGCTGCATTGATAAGGTAGTCAAACTCTTCTGTTTTAGTGCCCTGTGCATTCTCATAAGTAAGTGAAAAAGAGTCTTCGTTGCAGAGTACATTGGAGACATTTGTCTGTGTAAGTAGCTTTGCATTTTCTATTTTTGCTAAGGCTAAAGAAGCACTTGCCGAGATTCGAAACATATTTAAGCCATACTCTTGGACTATGATAAGAGGAAACTGTAGTATCTCTAAATCGATGTTTTTAGAAACTACGATCATCCACTCATCAAACTCTTTTGGCTCTTGAACACTTGGGAGTTTTTGAAGTTTTTGCATATCCTCTTTAGAGTAGAGTTTGTAGTAGTCGTCAGGACTCTTTAGGACTCTGTTGTTTGTGTCTTGTTGTATGAGTTTTTTATACTCATCTTTTAAAAGCTCTAATCTTTTTAGAAGTTGAGTGGGTGCTTGAGGGTCTCCTATAGGAGTTGCGATAACTGTAGGACGAAAGTCAATGGCATGTGGATAGAACTGTACAAGTTCGATAGACTGTTTTAGTAGAGCTATACACTGTTTATCGTCTATCTCTCTGTAGAGGTTCCCTCCCGCATGCAGATGACACATAGGAGGACCAGAGACAAGAGAAGCCTCTTTTTCAAAGAGTGTGACATCCAGACCTAACTCGCCAAAGTAAACGCCAGCAGAAGCTCCAGCTATACCCCCACCAACTATTGCTATTTTTGTCTTTTTTTTCATTTCACTTATCTTTATAACTCAGTTATCTTTGAAAACTCATCAATGATGGCATTTGGTTTATAGAGATCGATACTCTCTCCATAGTTATAGCCATATGTAACACCTATGCTATCCATATTTGCTGCTTTTGCTGCAAGGATATCGTTTTTTGAATCACCAACCATTAAACCTTTTTCTATAGAAACATTGAGTTTTTCGCACACATGAAGGAGTGGCAGAGCTGAGGGTTTTTTCTCTTTTAGACTATCTCCACCTAGAATGAGACTGAAATACTTATCTAGTTTTAGAGTACTTAAAATGGGTGCTACAAATTCAAAAGGCTTATTTGTGACTATAGCCATTGTATACCCATTCTTGTGTAGGGATACTAAAGTCTCTCTCACATGAGGATAAAGAGTTGTTTTTACACAGACATTGTTTTTGTAAGAGTCTAAAAATATCTCTAAAGCCTCTTTAAAGAGTGAATCATCAATGTTTTCATCTATCAAAATACCACCACTCAAAGCACGTTTGACTAAGGTTTGAGCACCATTGCCAACCCAAGTATGAATCTCATCTTCACTAAACTCTTGGCGTTTAAGTTCTCTAAGCATTGCATTCAGAGCTAGGGCTAAGTCTGCTCCACTATCTATAAGTGTACCATCTAAGTCAAATATTATAAGTTCTTTATCTTGCAGTTTCAAGTAGTGTGCCTTGATTAAAAATTGTCTGAAATTATAGCAAATTACTCTGCTTTAATCCACTTGAAGATATAATCCAATTTATGATTACACAAGACTCCATAGAAGCCCTCAAGGCACGACTTGATATTGTTGATGTTGTAGGAAACTATGTAGAGCTTAAAAAAGCAGGGGGTAACTTTAAAGCTCCTTGTCCTTTTCACGATGAAAAGTCTCCCTCTTTTGTAGTAAGCCCTCAAAAGCAGATATATCACTGTTTTGGCTGTGGAGCAGGTGGCGATAGTGTCAAGTTTGTTATGGAGCATGAGAAACTTAACTACCCCGAAGCACTAGAAAAGTTAGCTGAAAATTACAACTTCACACTTACATACACTGATAACAAACATAACAAACCGCGTTCACAAGTTATGGACAAACTAAACGAATGGTATCAAACACTTCTTACAAGAAATAACACGGCAAATTCGTATGTAAGAGATAGAGGTATTTATGAGAGTAGTGTTGAGAAGTTTGGGATAGGATATGCACCTGATTCAAACGCCACTATAAACTATATAAAGTCTCAGCAGTTTGCTATCAAAGAAGCTATAGATATGGGTGTTGTTGGGTATGAACCAAGTAGAAATCAGACTTATGCTCGATTTATAGAGAGAGTTACTTTTCCTATACACTCTGCAAATGGTTCCATAGTTGGTTTTGGTGGTCGTACCATCACAGGACATCAAGCTAAGTATGTAAACTCTCCTGAAACAGCATACTTTAACAAGTCACGACTTCTTTATGCTTATCACTTGGCAAAACAAGCACTCTATAAAAAAGCTGAGATTATCATCACTGAGGGCTATCTTGATGTCATTATGCTTCATCAAGCTGGTTTTGATAATGCGGTAGCAACTCTAGGAACAGCTCTTACAGTTGAGCACCTTCCTCTTCTTAGAAAGGGTGACCCAAGAGTTGTGATGGCTTATGATGGAGACAAGGCTGGTCGAGCAGCAGCACTTAAAGCAAGTAAGCTTTTAAGTGCGAGTGGATTTAATGGTGGTGTTGTTGTGTTTGGTGGTGGTTTAGACCCTGCTGATATGGTAAAAGATGGTCGCATTGAAGAGTTAGCAAACATGTTTAGAGACCCAAAACCTTTTATAGAGTTTGTTCTTGATGAGATACTCTCTTTGTTTGATCTCTCTAATCCTAAGGAAAAAGAGTCATGTATGGGAGAAGGAGTGAGTTATCTTAAGACTCTCTCCCCCCTTCTTCAAGAGGAGTATAAAACATACCTTGCATCGCGTTTAGGGGGACTTGGCGTTTCACCATCTCTAGTAAAAGTAACACAGAACCCTAATACAAATCAAAATACTCCACTAGTACAGAAAAATGCTCACAAAGATATGTGGGAGTTAAGTCTCATTAAAACTGTTATGGAAAAACCTCAGTTTATTAACCAGATTCTTGATGTAATCGACCCATCACTACTTCAGTTTCACTCACGAGAGTTTTCACTGGCTCTGGCAACAAAGAATGATGCTCCTGAGCTTATGGCGATAAGTGTAGATGAGACTATAGTAACTCTTAAGGACGAAGAGGCTTTAAACGCCGAACTCATAACCTTTTTGTCTCGTTACTATGAAAGAGAGCTGAGAAAAGTAAACCTTTCACAAAATATATCTTTTGAAGAGAAAGCTTTTTATATACGAAAGTTTCGAGGTAAAATCGCGAAACTAAAACGCGGAGAGCTTGTAGGTTTTAACGACTAAAAAGTAGTGATTGTATAAATATTTGCTATACTAATGCAAATTTTATTTATTAAAGGGCACCTTTATGGCTGGGATTCATTTTACATTTGACAATTTTAAGCAGTTGATGCGTTTAAACATGGGTATATCAAATAGACTAGATGAGAATCGTGCAGAGAGTTTTACTTTTTTATATTGTGATTTTAGTGGAATTTCTCCAAAAGTTATAAACGAGTCCCTCACTGAAATACTACGAACCTCAGACTCTATAGTAAATGATGGAACAAACTACTTTTTTGTTTTACCTTACACAGATAAGTATGGAGCTGATATAGTTAAAAAGATGTTTGATGAGTTCTTTGCAAGGTACTTAAATACTTTTATGCTCTCTTATCCAGTCGATGGAGAGACACCTGAAGAGATGTTTGGAAATATGCAAGATAGTGTTAGTACATTTTTAAAAAAAGACCTTCACTGTTTAGATAGGTTTGCAAAGAAAGTTTAAAAACTCTTTCTTGTAAACTTGTAATCTTTAGAGTTTTTGTAAAAAGAGATAGCATCTAGAATCTTCTGCTCTTTATAGACCTTTTTATCGCACACCCATCTACATTTTATTTTCTCATTATTCATCGCTTTTTTATTTACATCAGATACTTTTCTCTCGTAAATAGACTCTGCAAAGATGCTTGTACAAAGTAGTAGAAGGAAGAGTGTTTTCATAAACTCAAAATCGGCACAAGCAAATTTTTTTTTAGTAAACTGGAACATAAAGTGCTATATTTCCTAAAATACCCTCTCAAATAAGAGGAAAATAGGAGTACAGGATGATTTCATTAGAACAAAAAACAGTAACATCGACTTCATCATCACCTATAGGAACAAGTGCAAAAGAGGAGTCTGAGACACCTGCATTGTCCTTCTCAGAGCTACTAAAAGGCAAGAAGGGTAATATACTTGCTAAAGACGAAAAAGTTACTCAAAGTGATAAAGTAGTGCAGAATGGTGCATTAATACTTTCACTCGAAGAGAATGTAGAACCGCAAACAGCACTAAAGAGTTCCAAGAGTGATACACTACTCTCACTCTTAAAAGGGGAAAAGGTAATCAAGGAGACTGAACTACCTTTAGCATTCAACCCTGAAGTAACAGAAAGTATGAAACCAGTTGAAATTAAACAACTTATACAAGATGCAAAAACATATCTAAAAACAAAAATCATTGAGAGTGAAGGTTTTAAAAAGTCTGAGATAGAAGCTCTACCAAAGACTCTAAAAGGTCTAGCTGAGGTTGCAAAAAAGTTTGGTATTGATGTCAGTAAAATAACTCTAGAAGAGGTGAAGGTAGATACGAAAGTAGCTGTTAAACTTGAACTTAAGGTGGAGACACCTTTAAAGCAGACTCCTCAAAGAAGTGATTCTAAAGAGACAGATGTAAAAGTAAAAAGTACAGAAAAAGAGATAAAAGTAAACATTGCTAAAGTGGATGTAGAACCAGAAATAGAGGTTAAAGTAGTAAAACAAGTTAAAACTTCTTTTAAAGAGACAGAGACTAGAGAAGATACACAACGTTTCACTGAGCAAACAAAAACAGATACGAAAGCTAAAGAAGTTCCTGTAGCTCTGAAGTCTACACCTCTTTTTAAAGCACAGGCTTCTAAAGAGATAACAACAGAGCAGTTAGTAAATGCAAAAATCAATACTACAGAAGAAGTAAAATCTCCAAAACAAAAATCTGATGAAACATTGAAAATGCTTCTTAGGGGTGATAAGGTTACACAAAAAGATACAGGTTTTACTGCAGACTTCTCTGTAGCTACAGCAAGAGTGATAGCCCCTCAAGCGACTACAGATGCAAGAAAGAATCTTGAAACACTCCTTCGAGGAGATAGTGGAGAAAATAGTTCTGCTGCTAAAACAGATGGTCTTAATGTAAATAAAGCAGATAGTTTTGAAGTGAAACTCAATGAAGCAAAACAGATGACAAAATATCTTTCACAAGATATAAAAACTGCGATAGAAGACTATAAGTCACCATTTACAAGAGTAAAAGTTCAGTTAAATCCACAAAAGTTAGGTGAAGTAGACCTGACAGTAGTACAACGCGGTAAAAATTTGCATATCAATTTATCTTCAAATAATGTAGCTATAAATACTTTAGCACTTAATGCAAACGACCTAAAAGCACAGCTAAGTAACAATGGAATAAATAATGCTTCATTGAACTTTAACAACAACTCTCAAAACTCAGAGTCAAGTTTCTCTGGGCAACAACAGCAGCAAAACTCTCAAAATGAGAGAGAAGCTGGACGAGAGTACAACTACTTCGAAAACGAAGAAGTTAATGAAGAGGTTTTAAACTCTTTAGAAATTGTAGTTCCAAGCTACGCGTAAAGGATAAAAGATGGCAATTACAGCAACAGGTGAAAATTCAGCACTTACATCATCAACTACTACAGGTACAGCAGAGAACCCTAATGGAATACTAGGTAAAGATGATTTCTTGAAGTTACTTTTAGTACAGCTTCAGTATCAAGATCCTACCGAGCCTACTGATTCTGAAAAGATTTTGACACAGACATCACAACTAGCTTCTCTCGAATCTGCTCAAAATACAAATGATGCACTAGAGAAGCTTTCAAGTTCTTTACAGAGTTCACAAGAGTTTTCTATAGTCTCATCTATTGGTAAACGTGCAGACTTAGGAAGTGATGCTATCGCTCAAGAAGAGGGCTCGCCTACTACTTTTGAAGTTTATTTTCCAGAGAACATTAAAAGCGGAACAGTGGATATAACAGACCTTGAAGGTAACAGTGTAGCTACTATTCCTATTGATATTCCAGAAGGTCAAGAGAGTTTAAACGCTGGTGTGTACCAGTTTACATGGGATGGTTTTAACAACAATGGCGAATCTGCAGAAAGCGGAATCTACCGTGTTAACTCTGCATACACTGACCCTGATGGAACAGCTCAGTCAACAAGACTAGGTGCATACCCTATTGAATCTGTAAGATTTGAAGAGGGTAAAGCATTTTTAAAACTAGGCTCAAACTATGTTGCACTTGAAGACATAGTTGAAGTTTATTAAGTAAAACAAGAAAACACTAGTGTTAACGTAACTAGCGGAATTACTTCCGATAGTGTTATAAATAAAAGGAGTATGTTATGATGACTCAAGCTTTTTATACAGGAATATCAGGCATCCAGAATAATGCCTCAGGTATCGATGTAATAACAAACAATATTGCTAACATTAATACAGTTGGTTTTCGTGGATACGAAGTAGAATTTTCTTCTCTCTTTGAAGATTCTGTATCAACAGGAGTAGGCACAAGCAATACAGTTGGTACAGGTGTTCAACTGCAAACAAGTAGCATGGTTCAAGAGCAAGGGACCTTAGCACTTTCAGATAGAAGTACAGATATTGCTATACTTGGAGATGGTTGGTTCGGTGTTAGAGGTGAAGGGAACTCTGTTTATACAAGAGATGGTGCTTTTACCTTTGATGAGAACAATGACCTAGTCACTACTGATGGTTTTCATGTTCTAGGAACAATGTCTGGAAACATTTCAGCAGATGATGTTCTAACTTCAAAAGTTGATGAACAACTTCTTGGAGATATCTCTACACAAGAAAAACTTCGTTTTCCTAAAACACTTACATACCCACCGGAACCTACAGGAAATGCTAAATTTATAGCAAATTTAGGTGTAGGATATGAACCTGTAACTATTGGGGCATCTGTTGTTGATCCTCAAAACAATAAAAACCACTTACGTTTGGAGTTTACTAAAAACCCAACACAGACTCCTCCAGGAAGTCAATACTCTGTTAAAGCAACAACACAGTCTCTAGATGGTAATACTATCTACACCACTGTAAATGGTACTGTTGAGTTTGATGCTAATGGAGCACTTGTTAATAATACTCTAAGCACGATAGATAATAATGGAGCTACGGTTACGATGAATCTAGGAGATGGGTACGATGGAATCACTTCTATAGATATTCCTGTTGTATCTGGATCTAGTATAGCTGATGGTACTATTGGTGGAGACCTTGCTGGTTACTCTGTTAATAGAAATGCAGAAGTAATAGCAACATTTACAAATGGTGAACAGAGTAGTGTTGGTAAAATTGCAGTTTATCACTTTCAAAATGAACAAGGTTTAGACCGTATCAGTGGAACAAGATTTCAAGAGAGTTCAAACAGTGGAGAACCAAGGTTTCACAAAGATGCCAATGGACAAAATATAAATGGTTCAGAAGTTGTTAACTTTCAACTAGAGAGCTCAAACATAGAACTCAGTTATGGCTTAACAGAGTTGATAATTTTACAGCGTTCTTATGATGCAAATTCAAAATCAATAACAACTGCAGACCAAATGATGCAAAAAGCCCTAGATATGGATGCTTAGGCTAGCTATCTAAAGTTGGTACACTAAATGCTATATATTCTTTACTAAATTACTCTTCTTTTAGAAGTGTAGATAAAGGATACAAAATGTTAAAGTCATTATTTTCCGGTGTATCCGGACTACAGTCGCACCAAGTTGCGATGGATATAGAATCAAACAATATTTCAAATGTTAACACAGTAGGTTTTAAATACTCTCGTGCTAACTTCTCAGACCTTTTAGCACAAACAAAATCAATAGCAACAGCACCACAAGGACAACTTGGTGGTAAAAATCCTGTTCAAGTTGGTTTAGGTTCTACTGTGAGCTCAACAACTCGTATTTTCTCTCAAGGTTCTATTCAAAACTCTGATAAAAATACAGATGTTGCTATCCAAGGTGATGGGTTTTTCATAATCTCTCCAGATGGAGGTAACACTTATAAATACACTCGTGCAGGGGACTTTAAGTTTGATGCAGGTGGAAACTTTGTTGACAACAATGGTTTTGTTGCTCAAGGGTGGTTAAGAGATGCTGAGACAGGAAAAGTGGATTCAACTGCTCCTATAACGAACATTAACATCCCTCCGGGACTTACTACACCAGCGAGTGCTACAAAAGAGATCGCTTTAAAAGCAAATCTTAACTCAGGACCACTAGTACAGAGTTTTTCTCCTGCATATGCAGTGGCTTCAAATGCAGGTACGGTAGAACCAGCAGGAACAGATGGTATCGTAGCTATAGATTCAGGTGATATTGGAATCATGGTGAATGCAACTGGAGAGGCTCTACAGCTTCAAGAGGGGCAGGGTGTATGGATGTCTTATAACACTGCAACAACTACTGGTGCAGCTATTGCAGGTGCTGTTGCTGGAACTCCAATGAGTGTTACATTTGATTTAGATGATGAGTTAAATGCAATCTCTGACCCTTTGACAATCACAGCAGTAGAGGGTGCTACTACAACAGAGAGTGCAAATAATATTGCAGCAGCTATCAATAGAGAAAGTGTAACTACAGGAATCTTTGCTTCCGTTACTGGAGATGCTCTAACTTTAACTAATAAAAATGACTCTGAATCTGCATCACATAATATTGTGATAACAGCACAGACAGGTGCAGGTCTAGGAGCAGCTGCTAATAGTGTAACTGCTTTAAGATATAACTATGTTGACTCAGGGGCAAACGCGGCAGCAAACCAGTTTACTACTATGGCACAACTAAGAAGTTTTATACAAGAAGATGCTAGAGAGATTGTAAGTGGTGTAGCAGGTGGTGGTACTAATGGTATAACAGTAGAAGTAAATGATGCTGGTAAACTTGCTATTAAAAATGCAGGAACAACTGGTGATGATGCAGATATGGCTATAGCGATAACTGGTTATACTGATCTTAGACCTGCTAGTGGTGTTGTGAAAAATGTAAACTTTACAAAAAATATGGCAGTTCTTAGCTCAAACCTTGTAGCAGGTGGTACAAGAGAAGCATTTTCACAAAGCTTCAATGCTGCAACTCACTCGAGTTCAATAGATGTATTTGATTCACTAGGTTCTAAACATACTATTAGAATGGAGTTTAGAAAAGTAAGTGTAACAGATAGTGCAAGTCAGTGGGACTTAAATGTTAGTGGACCAAATGGGACTAGTTTTGATAGTGGAATCCCACCTTTAGTGAATGAAGTAAATGGATATATCAAGTTTAGCAATGATGGTTCATTACTAGATTCTCCTCTCTCTTCTGTTCGTTTTAATCCCAACAATGGTGCATCAAGTGGTCAAGAAATCAACCTTAGTTTTGGTACTATCGGTCAGTTTGATGGTATGACAAGTTTTGATAGTGATTCTTCAACTTCTGGTATCTCTCAAGATGGTTATACTGGTGGGGATTTAGTAGGAATAAGAATCGATCAGTCTGGTACTTTAGTTGGTTCATTCTCAAATGGTCGTTCATTCGGTTTAGCACAAATTGGTATGGCTAAATTTACAAATAACGAAGGTCTCTCAACAGAGGGTGGAAATGTTTATAACCAAACTGCTAACTCTGGTGATCCTATTATCGGTACAGCAGCAACTTCGGGTCGTGGATTTATTCAGTCATCAGCTCTTGAAGCATCAAATGTTGACCTCTCACGTGCACTGACACAGCTTATCATCGTTCAGCGTGGTTTCCAAGCAAATGGTAAAACTATTACGACTTCAGATCAGCTTCTTCAGACTCTTATAGGATTAAAACAGTAATTTTAATCCTAATTTGATATAATTCTCCTAATATTTAATATTAGGAATTTATATGCAATTCTCTGCTCCCCTCAAATCAAACTCAAAAAAAGTAATGTTACTAGGTTCTGGTGAACTTGGAAAAGAAGTAGCTATTGAAGCTCAGCGTTTAGGACTTGAAGTCGTAGCTGTAGATAGATATCAAAATGCTCCTGCTCATCATGTAGCACATCGCTCTTATGTTGTAAATATGCAAGATAAAGATGCACTTCTTGAGATCATCTACCGTGAAAAACCTGACTATATCTTGCCTGAGATAGAAGCTATCTCGATAGATGCTCTTTTTGCAGCAGAAGATAAGGGTTACAATGTTATTCCAAATGCTAATGCTGTAAACAAAACTATGAATAGAAAAAATATTCGTACATTTGCCGCAGAGGTGCTTGACCTTAAAACTGGTCCTTATGAGTTTGTTACTACTGAAGATGGACTGAGAAAAGCAAGTGAACGCATGGGTTACCCTTGTGTAATCAAGCCTGTAATGAGTTCTTCTGGACATGGTCAAAGTATCTGCCGTAGTGAGGAAGAAGTGGGGAACTCTTGGGAGATAGCAAAAGAGGCTCGTGGGGATGCTAGTGAGTTAATCGTTGAAGCATTTGTTGATTTTGACTATGAGATAACTATGCTTACTGCTCGCAATGGCGAAGAGACTGTTTATTGTGAACCTATTGGACATGAGCAGAGAGATGGTGACTATGTATTCTCTTGGCAACCAGCTCAAATGAGCGAAGTAACAAAACAAAAAGCACAAGATATGGCGAAAAAGATAACTGATGGACTTGGTGGTCGTGGTCTTTTTGGTGTAGAGCTTTTCATAAAAGGTGAGGAAGTTTACTTCTCTGAAGTTAGCCCTCGTCCACACGATACTGGTATGGTTACTCTTATCACTCAGTCTCAAAGTGAGTTTGCACTTCACCTTCGTGCAGTTCTTGGTCTTCCTTTAGGATTTACTTTTTATGGTGAGGGTGCATCTGCTGCTTACAAAACAAGTATGAAACACTCAAATGCACCTGTGATAAACGTAGACGAATCACTCTTTTCTGATAACTCTTTTGTAAGAGTTTTCTCAAAACCAGAAGCACATGAAGGACGTCGTCTTGCAGTAGCTCTTGTTTTTGATGAAGTTGAGACTGCTTTAGAGAAGTCTCGTGAACTTATAGAAAAGATTCAGGATAACTAAATGCAGATAGTTTTATTAGACACTCTAACTTTTGGTTCTACTGATTTAAGCTCATTTGATGCACTAGGTGATGTTGTATCTTACAAGACAACATCAAGCAATGAAACACAAGAGAGAGTAACAAACGCCACTGTTATAGTTACTAACAAAGTTGTTATCACTAAAGAGTTTATGCTTGCAGCCAAAGAGCTTAAGCTTATCTGTATCGCAGCTACGGGAATGAACAATGTAGACCTTGAAGCTGCAAAAGAGTTAAACATAGAAGTAAAAAATGTAGCTGGCTACTCTACTGACTCTGTAATCCAACACACTTTTTCTATGCTTTTTTACTTACTTGGGCACTCTCGTTACTATGATGAAGTTGTAAAAGATGGGACATACTCAAGAAGTCCAATCTTTACAGATGTTTCTAAGCCTTTCTTTGAAGTTAAAGGTAAAAAGTGGGGCATCATAGGTTTAGGAAGCATCGGTTCAGGTGTGGCAAAAATAGCTTCTGCGTTTGGAACTGAAGTCTGTTACTACTCGACTAGTGGTAAAAATCATTCACAGCCATACACTCGTGTAGAGTTACAAGAGTTGTTAGAGAGTTGTGACATCATCACAATTCATGCACCTTTAAATGAACAAACTAATAATCTTTTAGACTATGAACAGTTGTTAACTTGTAAAGAGGGAGCGACTATACTAAACCTTGGACGCGGTGGTATCATCAATGAAGAGGCAGTTGCAAAGATAGTGGATGAGAAAAATCTTTTCTTTGGACTTGATGTTTTATCGCAAGAGCCAATGAGAGAAAACCATCCGCTTTTAAGTGTGAAAAATAGAGATAGCCTTTATATAACGCCACACATAGCTTGGACTTCGGTAGAAGCAAGGGATAAACTAATCGCTTCTATCATTGAAAATATTAAGAGTAGTTTTTAAGCCTTTATGGCTGAAGTCACTCTTTTTCTAACTGCTTTTCTTGCAGCAACTATTCTTCCCTTCTCTTCAGAAGCTGCATTTCTTGTAGCACTCTCCAACGATATGCCAGTAGTAAACGCCATGTTGTCTGCTTCTAGTGGAAATATTTTAGCTACTGTTGTTAACTACTATCTCGGTTACTTTTTATATGAAAAAACAAAAACAAAACTTCTCTCTTCAAAAGTTGGAATTGCATCTTACAGGTATGGACATAAGTATGGTTACTTTGCTCTTTTACTCTCATGGCTTCCGATAGTTGGTGACCCACTAACGATAGTTGCAGGTCTTGTTAGGCTTAAGTTTGTTTGGTTTGTTTTAATAGTTGCTACACTCAGAGTAGCAAGATATTACTTTTTGACTCTTATGCTATAATAAATAAAACAAATATTGCATGTAAGAGAATAAACAGATGAATTTTAAAAGTGATGTTCTAGTTATAGGAGCGGGTGGTGCAGGTTTGACTGCGGCACTAAATGCCAAAGAGAGTGGAGCAAGTGTAAGTGTATTAACAAAAGAGTATCCAACAAGAAGTCAGACTTGTATGGCTCAAGGCGGAATAAATGCAGCCCTTGGCAGTGCTAGTGAAGATAGTATAGAAGCTCATGTCGCTAATACTTTAAAGTCTGCACATGGAGAAGCTGATGAGGAAGCTGTTCGTTTTATGTGTGGAGAAGCTATCAATGCTGTAGAGTGGTTAGATGAGATAGGTGTATGTTTCTCAAGAACTGAGGATTCTAAGATAGCACAACGAATGCTTGGTGGTGCTTCTGCTCCTCGTGCATGTTATGCACAAGACTATACAGGACTCAAAATCCTTCATACTATATATGATAGATGTTTATCTCAAGATATAGAAATTTTAAATGAACGCCACCTTTTAGAACTCCTTAAAGATGAAAACAACAACATAAGTGGTGCTTTAGTTTTAAACATCAGAACTGGTGAAGTTGAAACACATGAAGCCGCTGCAGTTGTCTTAGCGACTGGTGGCTACTCTCGTATATATGATAAAAACTCAACTAACTCTACGGCTTCATCTGGTGATGGTATAGCAGTCGCTTTAAGAGCTGGAGCAAAACTTATAGATATGGAGTTTGTACAGTTTCACCCAACAGCACTTAAAAACTCTAGCATACTCATAAGTGAATCAGCACGTGGAGAGGGAGGATACCTTCTTAACTCTAAGGGCGAGCGTTTTACTAACGAGTTAGCACCGCGTGATGAAGTGAGTCGCTCAATAGATGCAGAGATAAAAAGAGGTGAAGATATCTTTTTAGATATTCGTCATCTCGGTGAAGAGTTTATCGATGAAGGATTACCTCAAGAGAGAAAACTAGCCAAACTTTATGAAAATGTAGATCCAGTTCATGAGCTTATCCCTATAAGACCTGTTGCTCACTATACGATGGGTGGTGTAGAGGTTGACCATAAGTCACACACAAACATAAATGGACTGTTTGCTTGTGGTGAGTGTGCAAACCATCGAGTCCACGGTGCAAACCGTTTAGGTGGAAACTCTCTATTAGAGATAGTGGTTTTTGGTAAAGAGGCTGGTGCAAATGCTGCTGAGTTTTGTAAAACAAAAGAGAAAGGTACTACACCTACTAGTGAGTACACTCTACTCCAAGAGTTAAAAGAGTATAAAAATGAGATAGATTTTTATGTTAAACGCGAAGAGATAGGCTCGTTACTTTATAAAAATGTAGGAATAGTAAGAACACAAGAAGAGTTATTATTTGCAAAAGAAGAGATAGAGAGTTTAAAAAAACAACTTCCTCTTATGGGTGTTAGTGATAAGTCGAAAGTCTATAACACAAACATTACAGAGTTTTTAGAGTTTAGAAATATGCTTGATATTGCCGCTGTTGTAATAGAGAGTGCAATTAGTCGCAAGGTGAGCTGTGGTGCTCACTATATAGTTTAGAGTTGGATAAGATGATGAAAATTAGTATTAAAAAAAGTGATGGATTTGTAAAATTTGAACTCCCTCTAAGTGAGATAACTCTTTTAGAAGCACTGACATATATCAAAACAAAGATAGATAAGAGCTTGGTGTTTAGTAGTGGTTGTCGCAGTAGTGTTTGTGGTTCTTGTTCAATGAGAGTTAATGAGAGAGAAGTCTTAGCCTGCTCATATAAGGTGCAAGATGGAGATAGTGTTGAACCTCTTAAAAATGTGCCACTTGTTCGTGACTTAGTTGTGGACATGGAAAAAGCTCTCTCTTTTAATGCAAAGTCAAAAGCTTGGCTAACAAAAGGACAAACAGCTGTAGAACTTGACCATGATGATGAGAAGAGAAATGAAGTGCAGAGTGACTGTATACTTTGTGCCTCTTGTTACTCAGCTTGTCCTGTTTATAGTGTTAATGAAGAGTTCCTAGGACCATTTTCGCTAACACGTGTTTGGAAGTATGTAAGTGATAAACGCGAAGATGGTGAAGCTCAGAAAATAGAAAACATCCAAACAAGTGGCATTTGGGATTGTACTTTATGTAATGAATGTACAGTTGTATGCCCTCAAAATATCTCCAGTAAAGCAGATATAGAGAAGCTTCGAGCCAAATCAGCAGGTCATGGTTTTATGGATCCTAGTTTCGCCTCTTTTGGTGGTGGTTTTGGTTTTGATGGAAGTCCAAGTTTTTAAAATATAAGAATGATGAAATAATTGGAATGAATCCTTTAGAACTTACACACAACAACGATTAGAAGATGATGCGATAAATATAGAGTATAGTTTTAAGGGTGTGAGAAAAGATGGAGAGGTAAGACATCTTAAAAATGATGCCAATAGATGGGCTGTGATGTAGTTCAAGGGTACTACTACTCTAAGCCTATGTGTGTGGAAGATTTTGAGCATAAGTGGTTATTATAACGTTTTAGAGTATGTTATAATAACAGAGAATTATTTTAAGGATTTTATATATGGCTAAAGAGCACTCATTTGATATTACAGCAAAGATAGATATGCAAGATTTTAAAAATGCAATAAACCTCGTTGATAGAGAAGTTTCTAATCGTTATGACTTTAAGGGAACTACTTATGAAGTGAACTTTAAAGAGAAAGAGAAAGTGTTAGTTCTAGTAGCTTCATCCGATAACAAACTTGATGCTCTAAAAGACATCGTAATTACAAAGTTTTTAAAGCAAGGACTCTCATCAAAAGTTCTAGATGAGCTTCGTGTTGAAGACTCTAGTGGTGGAAACAGAAAGGCAACTTTTAAAGTTGTTGACTACATCGAAGTTAAAGAAGCGAAAAAAATAGCAGCGGAAATCAAAAAGATGAAGTTGAAAGTAACAGCCAATATAGAAGGCGATACGATAAGAGTAAAGGGTGCTAAACTTGATGACTTGCAAAAAGTTATAAAGATGGTGAAAGAAGCTGAATGGGATGCTCCTTTAGTTTTTGAAAACATGAGATAAAGAGTCAAAAATGAAAAAATTTACAGTAAGTGATGCAGCAACACATTTTGGAATTTCTAAAGAAGCGATTCATAACCGTATACGAAGAGGCTCACTAGAGACTTTAGTAGAGGATGGTATAAAGATGGTAGTTGTACCTGATAGTAGTAAAAGTGCTCCAAAAAGAGTTACACGAACTACAAAGGCTCAGGGGCATGATGAGAGATACTATAAACTTCTAGAAGAGCAAAACGCTAAGTTACAATCTCGTGTAGAAGTACTAGAGGGTGAAACAAGATCTCTTCGTGATCAAAAAGAGCTAATGCTTATAGAAGAGAGAAAAAAGATAGAGAGTATCTATAAAGAAAAAGATGAGCAGCTTAAAAATATTTTAAACACAATCTCTTCACAGTTCGCATTGACTGCACCTTCTGAGTTAAATAAAGAAGAAGAGGCTCTTGAAGTTGAGATTGAAGAAGAAATAGAAGAAGTTGCCAAATCTCCAATCTCTTTGAAAAAATATCTAAAATCTACTGATTTCTCAGAGAAGAAAATTCAAAAAATAAAAGCGAGATTTAAAAAAAGAGCAAAAAATGATGATAGAATTATTATGATAGGAAATAAACTTTATATAGACCCCTCTCTATATAATTATAGTGATTTATTCTAAGTCTTAACTCTATTGCGACCGTTATCTTTTGCAAGGTAGAGATTCTTATCTACCTTCATCAAATATTCATTAATAAAGCTCTTTTTAAAGAGAGCTTCTGGCGTTATCTCTATCATACCTATACTTACAGTCGCAGAGATCTTTTCATTATTAAATTCTAAAATAATATTTGAAAATTCACTACGAATTTCATCTAAAACTTCGTAACCCTTCTCTTTATGTATCGTTGGTAGCATAATGAGGAACTCTTCTCCTCCGTAGCGTATGATAACATCAGAGTTTCGGAGTTTTCCTGCTACTGTGTCAACAAAGAGTTTTAACAGTTTATCTCCTGCTATATGTCCATAGGTGTCATTGATATTTTTAAAAAAATCAAGATCGCACATCGCAACAATAAAGGAGTTGCTTGTAGCTAAAGCAAGCTCGTATTGACTCTCAAATATGCTATCGAGTCCATTACGATTTAGCGCGCCCGTTAAGCAGTCTTTAGTTATTTTTTTGTTGATAAGTATCTGATCTAAAAGAGCAAGTTCAGTCCCAATGCTTAGAGAAATAAGTTCACACTTTTCAAGATAAGTTATGAGTATATGATACTCATCTTTATCTAGAATATGGAATATCTTTGATGCAAATAGATGGAGGTTTTTATGAAGCTTTATGATGTTCTTGTATTTTGAGTTGTTTGAAATAATCTGTTTTGCATCGCCATGTAACCATTTACCAAATTCACATGCTTTATCATCAAGTTCAGGAAAAGTTTGTCTATTTACATCTTTGATATGTTGGGCTAGTTCTGTTAACCATAGAAGGTGAGATTCATAGTGAACAATGATGTTTTTTTCAACTAAATCTGATACAGAGAAGGTTCTTACACTATTTTGTGCAACAAGCTTTTCTATGTACTCAATGAGATAAATTTTAGCGATTCTATTATTAATATTTTGAAAAAGATGGAGAAGATTTAGTGTATTTGTAGTTATAAGGTTTTCATTAAGGTTACCAATAAGTAGGTTTTTAAGAGTGTAAATTTCGTTGGAGAGAATTGTATAAGGAATCTCTTGAGTAACCTTGTAGTGAGCAAGTTCTTCATAGATAGCTATTAGCTCTTCTTCGTCAAAGGGTCTGGAAAAAGTTGCAAAGACCTTTTCGTATAACCCTGTTATAGTGACAGTCAGTTCAGTTGAAGAGACTGTTATACAAGATAAATAAGTATCGATAAAATCCTGAAAATCTAAATTTGCATTTGAAAAGTCATGTTGCATAATATCCTCTTTTATAAATCGTCTTGTCGTAAACTTAAGCCTTTAAGGTGTGAGATAGGATAAGAGTATGCAATACCCTCTCCATCTCCTGTGATATCTAACTCTGTGATAATAGCTCTAATGATTTTATCAACATTTTTTGTTTGTGTGATAAACATAAGATTTGAGTCAGTGTTACCAGCATGAAGTCTATTGTAGAAGTTTTCCATCTCTTCAAGACCCATACCGTGTGCTTCAGTGATAGTAACACCTTTAGCTCCTGCTGTTTTAGCGGCAAGAAGGGCTTTTTCTTCACTAGCTGTAGGAACGATAACATGTACTGATGAGAAAGGCATCTTGTACGAGTGACGCGAATCAGTTCCTTGAACATTTACAGTAGATAGTCCCATGTTGTGAACATCTTCAAGTGCATGACGAAGTTCCTCTTGGTGAATCTCTTCTTTTTCATGTTCACCCTTAACACCCATTCTATCAGTGATAACACCATAAACCATAACTGTAATCATAGGAAACAGTGAAGCAAAGGCGATAAGACCAAAACCATCTATAAGAGGGTCACGACCTGGGATATTTGTAGCAAGACCAAGTCCAAGTGCTGCAACAAGAGGTACTGTTACAGTTGAAGTCGTAACTCCACCACTATCATAAGCGATAGGAACGATGTATTTTGGTGCGATGAATGTAAGAACGATCACGAAGATATATCCAACCATGATGTACATAACAATATCACCACCATTAACGATTCTAAAGGCACCTAGAGAGATACCGATGGCAACACCTACAGCAACAAAAAGACGAAGTACGAAGTCATTAATCTTTCCATCACTTATCTCTTTTGCTTTTCTTGCTATGGCAGTTAGTGAAGGCTCAGCCATAGTAGTTGAAAAACCGATAGCAAAAGCAAAAGCATAGATGATAACATGTGAATCATTTTGAGTTAGTTGGTATGCCATAGTCTCACCAAGTGAGAAAAGACCCATCTCTAAACCGATGATAAATGCATCAAGACCGATGATAACAAGTGTAAAACCTATAAGAACTTCTTTTAAGTTATCGATAGGCTTTTTAATAATCACATATTGAAAAAATAGAATTACTAAAAGGATAGGTGCAACATCACCAACAACTCCAAGAAGACCTTTTGCTATGTTTAATATACTAAAGTTATATGCTGTAGATGCTTCAGCAACTTGAGCTGCAACCTGCATAGCTGTATCGCTAGCTTCAACGAACTCATATACGAAAATACCGTAAAACTGTACAAAAATCATAGGAGTAAGTGAAGCAAATGCGATAAGCCCAAAACCATCAAGAACAGGATTTCTTCCCTTGATAGTTGATGCAAGACCGATACCAAGTGCAGCAACTAGAGGTACTGTAACAGTTGAAGTAGTAACACCACCAAGGTCAAACGCCAGTCCAACTATCTCTTTTGGAGAGAAAAATGTTGCAGCAACAACCATAATGTATCCAGCAATGATGTAGTAGTGAATAGGATGACCTTTAATGATCCTCCAAACACCGATAACTATAGCTAAACCAACAGAGAAGGCAACAACCATTCTAAGAACAAAAGCATCAATCCTACCAGCACTAATACTAGCAGCTTTATCGGCGATAACTAAAAGAGCAGGTTCAGCGACAGTTGTACCAAAACCTATCATAAATGCAAAAAGAATTATCCAGCCTGTAGAACCTTTGTGTGCGAAGTCACTAGCGAGACCTTCACCTACGGGAAATATACCAACTTCAAGTCCGAGAAGAAAAACAGCAA
>JAYEJR010000187.1:0-5678 GCA_034660715.1 Campylobacterota bacterium
GTATGTAAGCTTCAGGTTGGTAATAATCATAGTAAGACACAAAATACTCAACATGATTGTTAGGAAAGAACTGACGAAACTCTGAGTATAACTGTGCAGCTAAAGTTTTGTTATGTGTCATGATGATGGTCGGCATCTTCACATTCTCTATAACACGCGCCATAGTGTGTGTTTTACCACTACCTGTTACACCCTCAAGTGTCTGGTAACGATTGCCATCTAGTATAGATTTACTAAGTACTTTGATAGCTTCTGGCTGATCACCGGCTGGTTCATAGGGGGAAGTTACTTTAAATTCAGGTTTCTTTTTCATTACTGGGATTATAGCTTTTTATTGATAATAGAGATGTTTTTTAATATGTTGCTACCGTTATGCTACCGAGATATTTTGAGATTATTTTAATTGTCTAGTTTGTAGGAGAAACTCCATCCTAAGATAAAAAAGTTAAGATACTGCTTGTATATACATAACAATCAGTTAATTAAGCAATTTTTTAAAATAATTACTATACCATAACTGCAAATGAATTGCATTTGAAAAGATATTAAAATACTTGATTTATAAAATAAAAGGAAAATGTATGAATATTAGTTTTTCCGAACTAGACATATATAAAGAGTCACAAATTGTTCCATATTTAGAGGGTGAGTCTGGCATAGGTAAAACATCCATTATTGAGCAGTATGCTAAAGAAAAAGAGATGGATTGTATTATAATGGGTGTTGCTTCATTAGACCATATTGAATTTTATGGGAGAACAGTTTCAACAGATATTGTAGCCGGAATTAATGATGAGAAATTTACTGTCTTCAATAAATCAATCCCCAACTGGGTATCGAGAATACTTCAAAATGACCAAAAAAATAAAGAAACTCTTCTTTTCATAGATGAACTCAATAGAGCAGAACCACAAAACCTTCAAAGTCTTATGAACTTAATACTAAAAAAAGAGTTTGGCTCTGATAGTATTGAGTTACCTAACTCTTTGTTTATTGTAGCTGCTGGTAACCCTATAGATGATGGCAACTATCTTGTTGAATCACTTGATAAAGCTATGCTAAGTAGAATGGCGATAGTAAAAGTGACAACTACACTTGAGTCATGGAAAAAGAACTATGCTCTTGGATATGACCCTAAGAACATCAGACAAGCTATACACCCATTAATAATTAACTACCTAGATGATAACCGTGCTGACTTTTTACTCCAAAGTGCTGAAGATGATATGAGTGATCCTGGAATGGATCCAAGAAGATGGGATATGGTTTCTAGGCTACTCTATTCATATGAAAAAAGTGATAAAAAATCAAGTAATCTAATAACTCTTTTATCTACTGTGTCAAGTAAAGAAATCACTCCAAAACTTGTTAGCTATATCAATAAGTCTAATGTTTTAACATTTACTAAAATACAAAAGCAGCTTACAGAGTTTTTGACCTCAAATAAAGAAAAAAACTTCAAAGCATATTTGTTAGAGGAAAAGAGCAGTAATTCTAACTATCTTGAACTAATCAAGTTAATACAATCTGAGTGGGATAACTCCCAACCGGTTACTCAAGTAAATATTCTTACTGCTTCGTTTTATGCATTAAAAACTAATAATATAACTGATGATGTCTTTGCAATCATTCTTAAACTTAGTTCAGAAGAGCATATTATGTCAATAAAAATTGGCTTAGATAATGCTGAGAATGTTATAGATGATATAGATGAAAAATATACATTAGATATAAGTAAAAAAGTATCAGATAGTTTGGTTAAGCATATTGACCAGACAAATCCATTTATAGCATCACTCATTCAAGCATAAAGGTATTAAGATGATACCAGCAGAGCTTCATAGAAAACTCATTGAGGCTTGTCAAAATGGAAATCTGGATGATGTAAGAGAGTTTCTGACTCAGGGAGCTGAACCAAACTTTAATATAAAAATGCCTACAAATGCTTTAGATACAGCGATACAGATAGAGAATCATAAAATTATTCATCTCCTTTTAGAACATGGAGCAATTATCAAAGAGTATGTACTTCAAAAAGCTATAGAAAAAGATAAAAACTATTTGCAGCTTCTAGTTCCAGACTTAGCATCTTGCAGAGACAACACTATTCTTATGGGTGTTCTTCAAGCAGCAATCAATATAGATGACTTTGATCTTGTAAAGCAAGCTATTCATCTAGGTGCTAAACCTGCATCACTTTTTTTATATGCTGCTGGAAATATTTGCAGTACAGAAATACTCCAGTTCTTAATTGAAAATGGTTTTAATATACATGCCCAGAAAAACATGCTTTTATCTGAGTGGATGGGCTCATCGGATATGTCCGGAGGAGATAATTGGAAGCCTGCAAAAGATGACTTATTAGTTTTTATTTTTGAGTATTTTTTAGAAAAACCAGAGTCAATAGAAAAGTTCAAGTCTTTAAAACTGCCTGATAAAAAGCATTTGTTTCTAACCGGACTCTACAGTAATAACATAAAGATTATGAAGTTTGCACTTCTTATAGGTGCAGATAAAGATGAAGCCTTAAATTCTGCACATCGTCAATATAATGCATATAAAAAAGGAGATATTGGCAGTATTTATTCTATACGATATCCAAACAATAAAAGTGGAAAAGTTGACTACGAAATAATTGAGTATATATTAAATTCAAATATACAATTCAAAAAAACTACAATTGCAAACGCCGTATGTTTCAAATACACAGAGCTATTAAATGCTTTAAATGAAACCCATGATTTAGAATATGGATATGAGATGGCATATAAATATGAAGATGATGAGTTATTAAATTACTTTATTGAACGTGGCGTTTCTAAAGAAGCACAAAGCTTTGCTAAAATGAAAGTTTCTGCTATCAAAGGTAATATAAAAGAACTGCACCAAGCAATAAAAGATGGTGCTAATTTAGAAGCCCTTGAGAGAGATGTAATTGTTGAAGTTATAAATGAAAATAAGCTTGAATCACTTAAGTGTCTTTATGACTCTGGTCTTCTAGTTGATACCTCTCTTAATAAGCATCTAGATAAGGCAATGAGCCATCACAAAGCATATGAAACTATATCTTATCTAGTTGAACAAGGGCTAGATATAACAAATGTCAGGAATTTACCACAAGATTATAAGAAGAGATACCCGGCTATCGCTGATATGAAGGATAAGAGGTTTTCTGATATTTTTGATTACACTATGTATCTAGTAAAAGAAGTGTACCCCAAGACAGATGGTAAGAAAAAAGATGAAACACTCAAAAGAATTGCTGAGCTCTCCGCCTTGCCTTATGTTATAAACCTCTCACAAGGAAAATCACTTGAATCCTAATGAAGATCATATTTATTCGATTGAAACTGTTGAATCAATAATCGCTAACCCTAATAGTAGTTGGAAAAATCTCTTTAAGGAGATGATTGTTTCTATGATAGCTTCTAACAAAAACGACTTACTGTGGTATGCAAATTTTTTAAGTAGATGTGAATATGAATTTCACTTTAATGAATCATTTGTATCATCCGTTTATTTTAATGGAAATAACTTTGTCATTGTCATAAATCCTTTGATTCTTAGTCTCATACATAAAGACCAAATTATTGCCATACTAAAACATAGTGCAGGACATATGATAAACCATCACTTCATCCGATCTAGTAAAAAAGACACTGCACATAAAGAAGCTGTAGAAATTGCGATGGACATGGTTATTAATGGTAGTAGGGATGTTCCCTATATTAAAGATATACCTGGAACAGGTAGCTATAAAACTTCTCCTTTAAAAGCTCTTTTTTATCAGACCTTAACTGAAAAGTATGGAGTTGAGGAGTATGAAGTTGGTAGAGAGTTTGAATACTATGTCGAATTAATAATAGCAGTTCAAGAAGAAGAGTCACAAGATGATAATGATGAGATTCAGAGCGAATCAGACTTGCAAGAAGATGCGGACAACAATGGTGATTCATCTATGAACAGTAGAGAAAATAATTCTTCTAATGGAACTAGTGAAAAACTAGACTCTTTGTCTAATAGAACAATAGAAGCTTTAAACAATGGCAACTGCAACATCGATAGTCATGAATTTGGTGAGCAACTTCAAGAAGCTGTAGGACTAGATGACAACTTATTAAAATCTTTCATGGATTCAACATTAAAAGAGATGATAGAAGATTCAAGTAGTTTTGCGAGAGGGTTTACACCTGGTGAAGCTACTGAGGCACTTAGTAGAATTGAAAAAAGAAAGTCACACAAAGAGTGGAAAAAGATATTTAACAAAAAGATGCGAAATCACTTAAGTAACTCTTTACGATATAGAGAACCAAATAAATCTAGACAACATCCTATTTATCAAGATGATTTAGATTTGTATGGGTATAGTCCTGGAAAGAAACCTAAACTTGCAGTTGTACTTGATGTATCAGGTTCTGTTGATGAAAAACTACTAATAGCTTTGATGTCAGAAGTTCAAGCAATCCAGCAAAAATACTCTATTAAAAGTGTTACCTTGGTGCAAGTTGATGCTGAAATACAAGCTATAGAAAAGTTTGGAATTCGTGATAAGTTTATAGCAAGACATGGTGGTGGTGGAACAATCATGGAACCAGGGTTTAAAGCATTACTACAACAATCAAGTCGTAATATACCTGATATGATAATATGTGCTACAGATGGAGATATAGAAGAGAAATTTGAGCATGTTAAGATTCCAAATAAGGTGCAAGTTATTTGGCTTATTGACAAAGAAGGTAAATTACTGTTTGATACAAGTACATACCCAAAACAGCAGATGCATGTTATTAAGTTTTCGGGGTGAAGGTTAAAACCAATACACTCTATTTTATAACTAATAAGCTGTCAGTTCTAGTTAGAACTGATAGTAAAGTTATTTATATATTTATCTTTTAACGGTAGCTTGATTACAAGTATCCATCATAACTCTATCTTCATAAAAGACTTCAAGCCATTCAACGATATGTTCTTGAGTTAAAACAACAGGTTCTTTTTTCTTCTCTAAACCAGTTTTACCTACTGTTTTTACATCTTCAAGGTACATTTTTGCTTCTTTTAAAAGAGTCATCTGTACATTTAAATCTATTCTACTCATCTCTTATCCTTTAAGTTGGTTGTATAGTCTAACTAATTAATACCTTAAAAAGCTTTAAAGAATCAATTTATAATTCTATCAAGCTTTGAAGAGTATAATTAATTCAAAAAGAGAGTTCTATGCAACATCAAACTATTACTAGAAAAAATATTCGTTCTATGGTTGATCGTTTTTATAGTCAAATACTGAAAGATGAGATTCTTGCAGATTTTTTTATTGAAAGGCTTGGAGATGAGATGATAAGTGATGAGTGGTAACACCATCTAGATCTTTTAACTAATTTTTGGGCATCAACTATCTTAGGCGATAGTAGTTACAATGGTCAGCCTATCAAACCTCATGTGCATATGGAAGGTCTTCAAAGAGTTACATTTGAACGCTGGTTAGAGCTTTTTTATGAATCGGTTGATAAATACTATGAAAAAGAAGCAGCTGATATTTTTAAAGCACGTAGTAAGTCTATTGCTGATAGTTTTATGAAATTATTAGGTTTGTGATTTTATTTGATTTAATGATTTGTGTTTTGAAAGTTTAAGTATGGTGCGCCCGACATGATTCGAACATGTGACCGCTGGTACCGCAA
>JAYEJR010000188.1:0-5625 GCA_034660715.1 Campylobacterota bacterium
GCTTTTGTGCCATTTCCGTTTAAAATCTTTCCTACTATCTTATCGCTCCAGCCACTTCCATCTCGACAAGGAGTACACTGTCCGCACGACTCTTCATGATAAAACTCTAAGATGTTTTTGAGAGCTTCGACCATGTCTGTATCTTCATCCATAAGTATCATACCACCAGTTCCTAGTGAACTTCCAGTAGCTCTTAGTGCTTCATAATCAAGTGTAAGGTTTTCGCACTCCTGTGCTGTTAAAACACCACAGGAAACGCCACCGGGGATTACCGCTTTTAGCTTCTTGCCATTTTTAACACCACCGCCATAGTGGTTGATGTACTCCATCATAGGCGTTCCAAACTCCGCTTCATAAACACCAGGGTTTTGAACATGACCGCTCATGGCGAAAAGTAGAGTGCCTGGGCTTTTTTGTGTTCCGAACTCTCTATAAGCTGAAGCTCCATTTTGTACTATGAAAGGGACTGATGCTATTGTCTCAACATTGTTTACAAGGGTAGGATTTCCAAAAAACCACTCAGGCTCTTTCTGCTTTGGTTTGAGTCTTGGGTGTCCACGTTTACCTTCCATAGACTCTAGTAGAGCAGATTTTTCTCCACAGATGTAAGCGCCTGCTCCACGGTGAATAGTTATCTCACAATCTTTTAACAAACCAGCTTCGTAAGCTTCATCTATGGCGTTTTGTAGGATGTCTTGATACTCTTTGTACTCTCCACGGATATAGATATAGGCTACTTTAGCTTTGATCGCATAACAAGTGAGGATGATTCCTTCTATGAGAAGGTGAGGGTCTTTAGAAATTATCTGTCTATCTTTAAAAGTCCCTGGTTCACTCTCATCACAGTTAACGGCCAAAAATGATGGCTTGTCAGAGTTTTGAGGCATAAGCTCCCACTTACCACCAGCATCAGCTCCACCACCACCTTTTCCTCTTAAGTTCGCATCTTTGATGATTTGGATGATCTCAAGAGGTGAGTACTCGTTTATCTTAGCTAGTGTTCTATAAGCATTATGAGCTTTTGCCACTTTTAAAGTGTGGCTATTTTCTATGTCAAACTTGCGAGATACTATTTTACAATCTCTCATAAGAGCTCCTCTAAGATAGAGTCAACTTTTTCTTTAGTTAAGTTCTCATAGTTTTTGTCATTTATCTGCATAACAGGAGAAGTCCCACATGAGCCTAAGCATTCAACATGATTTATTTTGACATCTTTAGACTCTAGATGGCGGAGTATTTCATCACTTCCACAAAGTTTGCAAGAGATAGTTTTGCATACGTCTACTTGTAGTTTTTCTCTTTTTTCTAGGTGAAACATAGTGTAAAAAGTAACAACTCTATAGACCTCCATAGGAGGGATGGTTGTCTCTTGGCTGATAGCATCTATAGCCTCCATAGAGATAAAACCCTCTTGGTACTGAGCCATCCAAAGAAGAGGTAGGCATAAGGCTTTTGGACTTGGGTATTTTGTTTTTAGCTCTTCTATCTTTAAAAGATTCTCTTGTGTGAAGTTAAAACTCATCTATCCATCTCTCCTGCGATTATGTTAAGACTTCCAAGTGTCAGTATAGCATCGGCTACTTGATAGTTTTCGATGATTTTAGGGTAGGCTGACATATGATAAAACGAAGGTGGACGAACTTTTACCTTATAGGGTGTTCCACTTCCATCACTAACAATGTAGAATCCAAGTTCTCCATTTGCCGCTTCGTAAGCTCCATAGTATTCACCCTCTGGAACTTTAACGCCATCTATGACGAGCTTAAACTGGTTCATCATTCCCTCGATACCACCATAAACGCAAGACTTTCTTGGTAGGATGATACTTCTATCATTAACATTGAAATCACCATCAGGTATACGATCCATCGCTTGTTTGATTATCTTCATACTCTCATTCATCTCATCAAAACGAACCATCATACGGTCGTAAGTATCACCAACACTACCAACCACCATATTAAAATCAAAAGTATCGTAGTAGTAGTAAGGGTTTGAAAAACGCAGGTCGTAAGCTACCCCACTTGCACGTAAGTTTGGTCCAGTAAAACCGTAGTTAAGAGCCTGCTCTGCACTCACTGGAGAAACATCGGTGATGCGGTCGTTAAAGATTTGGTTACCTACTAGCATTTTTAGAGACTCTGTAATTCCAAAGTCGATTTTAACTAGGACATCTTTTAAGTCTGTTTCCCATCCATCATAAAGGTCATGTGTCATCCCTCCAACTCGCATGTATGAGTTAGTAAGCCTAGCACCTGTAAGTTTTGAGAGGAAATCATAAGCATCATTTCTAGGATTAAAAAGATACCAGTAGTTTGTCTGTCCACCCATGTCTAAAAGTCCAGCTGCTAAACATACAAGATGGTCTATTACACGAGATAACTCGCCTAATATAACACGAATGTATATTCCTCTATCGGGAAGAGTGATATCCATCATATCTTCAACTGTCTTGGCAAACGCGATGTTGTTCATAAGAGCTGAACAGTAGTTGAGTCTATCTGTATATGGGATGATTTGGTTATAGTTATGGTTCTCACACGACTTCTCAAATCCACGATGAAGATAGCCTATCTCACATGCTCCGGCGACTATCTTCTCTCCATCGAGTGCGGCTAGTGTTCTGATAGTTCCATGAGAAGCTGGATGTGATGGTCCTAGGTTTACTATCATGAGATTGTCTTCATTCATATCTAGTTGGCGTTCATCTAGAAGAGGCTTCATCTCATCCATCAAATCCTGCGAAGTCGTGCAGTACTGACCTTTTGTTATCTCATAATCTTTTCGTAGAGGATGTCCCTCAAACTCGTTATGATTGAGGATACGTTTGAGCATCTTATGGTTCTTAAAGTCTATGCCATACTGATCGTATACTTCTCTCTCAGCCCAATCTGCTGACTCAAAAAGTGATGAGATGCTATCAACTCCTACTTCAGCATGTGAAACGCCAACTTTATAAATGATAGTCTTGTCAAATGTAGAGTGTCTCAGTATATAGACAAGTTCAAACCTAGTAGCGTTGGGATGAGACTTATGTAGGTTATCGACACATGTTATGTCTAGTAAAAGTGTAAACCCAAGTTCTTCTTTTGCTCTTTTGATAGTCTCAAAAAGCTCAGTATTTTGTATAGTTTCTATCTTAGACATCATCAAGTTTTCCTATGAACTTACCATTACGGATCTCAAACTTTGGTTCGCGTTTGAGTTGGCGTTGTATATCTAAAACAGCATCGATGATAGCCTCTGGACGAGGAGGACAGCCTGCGATATAAACATCTACAGGGATTATTTCATCTATACCTTGAAGTGTTGTGTAGTTATCATAAAACCCACCAGTCGAAGCACAAGCACCTACTGCTATACACCATTTAGGCTCTGGCATCTGATCCCAAGTCTGTTTGAGTATAGGAGCTTGTTTGTAACTTACCGTTCCCGCTACTATGAGAAGGTCAGCATGACGCGGAGAAAAACGCAGTACTTCTGCCCCAAAACGCGAGATGTCATAACGTGAAGCAGCAGTAGCCATAAACTCTATGGCACAACATGCAGTTCCAAATACAAAAGGCCAAAGCGATGCTTCCCGACCCCATGTGATGACAGCATCAAGTTTTGTAGTGACTACGGCTTCATCTAAAAGATGTGTGTTACTTACGTCCATTTTAAAATTCCTGATTTATATACATAGAAGAGACCACCGATAAGAAGTGCTAAAAAAACAAACATCTCTACAAGTGCAAAAAGACCAAATTCACGAAGGTTGAGTGCCCAAGGAAACATAAAGAGAACTTCTATGTCAAAGATAAGAAAAACGATTCCAACAAGAAAAAACTTTACATTAAAACTATCGAAGGCATCTTTGTGTGTATGGCGGATTCCACCTTCAACAGGTTCATTTTTACGGGTGTTGTCATTTGAAACACCTATAAGTTTTGTTAGGTGAAAAAGTAAAGGAAGTATGATGACTAAAGCAGTAACTAGTATTGAAGAAAAAACAAGAGAATCATTCATATTTCTACCTTTTATAATCTATATTTATTATAGCACTAATGCTGTGAAATAAGACATAAGATAGATAAAAGTGTTATAAATTATTGATAAACGACCTGATTTCTACCATTTTCTTTTGCTTTGTAAAGTCTTTGATCAGCTAGATTGATTGTGTTGTTGACATTATCTATATTACTTGCATTTGCTATAGCAACACCACATGAGATAGTAACACTTGCAGAAAGTACTTTATCTTCTGAGTCGATTTTTGTTTTTTCTACATTTTTTCGTATTCGTTGTGCAAATCTAGCTAATTCTTGGATAGAAGTATTTAATACTAAAACGATAAACTCTTCTCCACCCCATCTATATGGCATATCGGAGTCCCTTGAAGAATCTTTTATTATGCTTGCTATCTCTTTTAGAACTGTATCGCCAAACTCATGTCCATAGTTGTCATTAAAGTTTTTAAAATGGTCTATGTCTATCATGATAATACCATAGAGTTTATTAGTACGTTTAGACTGGGACTGCACATGTTTTATAGATTGATAAAAGTGGTTTCTGTTATAGAGTGATGTCATAAAATCTGTTGTTGCTGCAGTATTTAGCTTGTTGATTAGCTCCTGGTTTCTTTTAAAAAGATAGGAGAGCTCAAGTGTATTGTTGAGTCTGGTTAGAAACTCTTCGTTGTTGATAGGTTTACTTATAAAGTCATTAGCCCCAGTTTTAATAAGTTGTGCGATAGTAGATGATTTATCTGCTGAAGAGTAAGCAAGAATAGGCATAGACAGGGAATCATAATCATGTCTCACTCTTGTTATAAGTTCCATTCCTGACATAACTGGCATATTTATATCAGTTATGAGAAGGTCAATATTACTTTGCTGATTTATAACACAGTCATAAGCTTCTTTACCATTTTCTACTTCCAGATAAGCAAGGTTTTGTGTTTTTAAAAGGTTTGTGACTTGGAATCGTGATAAACGGGAATCATCGGAGAGAAGGACAGTCACTTTTTTATTCCTCTGTAATCTTTTTATTCTGTTTATCAAATAATTAAGAATACTTTTTTCATCAGTTTTATAGAGATAGTCAACTATAGGTAGGGATACAAAAAGCTTTCTCTGCTCTTCATCACTTGAGCCTGTTACAACTATAATAGAGAGCTTTTTTCGGATGAGGTATAGTATAAAGTCACCATCATTGTCAGGTAGGTGTATATCAACTATAAATAAGCTGTAACTATTTTTTTTAAGGAGTTCTTTTGCTTCTTTTTCACTTGATGCAACATCACATTTGATGTTTAGTTGTCCTGATATCTCTTCTTGAATTCTAGTTTGCAGCATAAGAGAATCTTCTACAATCAAAATGGAGTCAATCTCCTTACAGTGAGCATTAACTACAGTGTGTGATTGAAAATCTATTATGTTCATACAGCTACTCCTATAAATTTCTTGAGCTATTATACACTCTGGAACTTGTATATAAATTGAAAGATATTTGAGAATTACTAATGTCTTCAAAAGTTTTAGTTTCTCTTTCAGGCACCTATGAAACAAAAAGGAGTATAATAAAGAAAAAGAGAAGAGTATTGGAAAAAATTAATTGTGATGTGTTAATAATAGGTGGTGGACC
>JAYEJR010000189.1:0-5554 GCA_034660715.1 Campylobacterota bacterium
ACTACACCCTAAAAAAGAGAAAATTGTAAAAATTATGACTGACGATATAAAATTTGTTAGATATTTGACACTTTGATTTGTGGACATGAAGTACCCCTTCTTTTTTCTACTCTAAATAGTATCAAAAAGAAGTTCTTCAAATGTTCTGTTTTTAGATTTTAGAACTTTTAAAACTTAGCTCATACTTCAAACCATCTTCATAGCTTCTATATATATCTCCATTAAGCTGCTTTGCGCAGATGTTTATAAGCTTAGTTCCAAGACCTTTGGATTTGTATATCTCATCCATTTTTAAATCCCCCACGCCATTGTCTCGATAAGAGAAGTTATACTCGTTTTTGACTTTTTTCATTACTATCTCTATCTCAAGACCCTCAGGGTTTTTTGCGTACTTAAGCGTATTTGTAAACATTTCGCTTATCATCAGACCAAACTGTATCATAATGTCTAGTGGGAGTACGCACTCTTCATCAACCTCAACGTCAAGTGTAAACTTCTGCTCGTCACGAACCATCTGAGAGGTTAAACTCTCAATCTTACGAACATAATCGCAAAAGTTAATCTCTTTAAGATTCTCTTGCTTGTAGAGCATCTCATGAACAGCAGATATAGCATCTATACGTGACTTACTCTTAAGCAGGTGCATCTGTATCTCTGCATCCTCCTGCATCGCTTGGAGTCCTAGCATCGAGCCGATGATGTTAAGGTTGTTTTTCACCCTATGGTGTACCTCTCGTAAAAGCACATCTTTTTGTTCGTTAGAGTGCTCCAGCTTTACTAAAGAGCTTCTTACAACATAGACAATAGCGAGGGTTATAAAGAGTGTCACTAAAAAAGAGATAAATAGGTTTCTATAAAAACCACTCTCCAAAGAGGCAGTAAAATCTTTTACTTTTGCCTTTACGAGTATATGAACATCAAGTTCTTTAATATATTTTTTATTGACTATGTATCTGTCTTCTCCTAAAATATACTCAAACATTCCTGTATTCTTAGAGAGAAGCTCTTTTTTATAACTTCTAAACTCATCAATCTCATAAATACTCTCTTTATTATCTTGACCTAAAACAATGTTGGCATCTTTATCATAGATATAGACTTTGAGATGATACTGGTCGATAAAACTCTGTAACATTTTATGTATGGAGTCTATACGAACTCCGCTACTCGTCATACCGATAAGCTTATGGTTCTCATCAAATATTTTGTTGTTCATAAACATAATGTAACTGGAGTCTATCTTCTCGTTTTTATCGATGTTTATCTCTTTTTCTACCTGAGACTTTTTAAAGCGAAAATACCAAGAGTTGTCTCTGTTGTTTTTGCTCAGAGTCTCTAAAAAACCATCTTGCGTATAGTAGTTTTTTGTTCTATCGGAGACTAAAATGGCGCTAAGAAGTCCATACTCCTCTTTTATGGTAGTAAGATACTTTTGAATGCTTGCGGCATCTTCTTTCTCTTGTAAAATCCACTCTTTGACAAAGGTATCGTTTGACATCATAGATGTTATAAGATAAGGCTCTAAGATATTCTCTTGTATGTCGGTATAGATGTTGTCAAGCGAGAGTGGTAGAGACTGCTCCTCTATCTGCTTATGCACAAGCTTGAGCGTGGTTTGGTAATTCACTACAGAAAGAATGAGTGTGAGCAACAGAAGCATAAGTACAATCAAAAAGACTATTTTATAATTTTTATTCATAATATTAAAATTATATCTTAAATGTGTTCGCCAAAAGTTCTGAATTAACTTGCTATAATTATAGAAGAATAAAAAGGTTTTAATGTGCAGAAGTATTTTCCATTCAAAAGATTAAATCACCGTGAGATATTACTCTATGGTTTTCATTTTAATTTTCTTCTTATTTTTACACTAGCAGTTTTTCGTGATTTATACTTTGACAACTACTTTAATGCTAGTGTCAACTTCTCTGCACTTTTTATCTCAGGAGTTAGTTACTACTTTTTACACTTTAAAAAAATGACAAACCTTGCAAGTAACCTCATCGTCGTCATTGCAGTCGTTCCACTCTATATACTCATATATTTTAACCACTTTGGAAACATGGTCATTATTTATGTCATTTTCTTACCTCTAGCCGCCTTTTTTCTCCTAGAGTTTAAAAAAGCCATTGTTGTAAACTTTTTGATTTACGTTCTGCTTATAGGCATGCTCATACATATCTCAAACGTAGACCCACAAGCGCCCATACTCAACAACCTTTTTGCCCTTATAAACATAGTGATGGCGTCTATTTTAATTTTGGTTTTTGGTATCTTTTATCACCTTGCCATCGATATTTCCCTTACAGATCTCATTCTTTCAAACAGACAAAAAGACATCCTGCTCAAAGAGGTTCACCATAGAGTAAAAAACAACCTCAACGTTATAGCTTCCATGCTAGGTCTTCAGGCAATGGGAAAGAATGATGAGACAAAAGAGGAACTCTCCATAAGCAAGTCGCGCATAGAGTCTATCGCCATCGTTCATGAGATGCTCTACAAACAGGACAATTTTGATAACATCATCTTTAACGATTATGTTTTAAAGCTCAAAAATCTCATCCTCTCCATGCATGAACAAGACTCAAGAATCAAGGTAAACATAAAAGAAAATGAACAACTCTCTCTTGAACTAAGCGTTATGATACAATTTGGTCTTATAATCAATGAGATGCTTACAAACTCTTTAAAATACGCTACCAATGAGCAGGGTCTTAAAATTTTTATCTCTTTAGAAAAGAGTTCTCAAGGGTTTTCTTTCACCTATAAAGACAACGGAGAGAAGATCTTAAGTAAAGAGAGCATAGCCAGTAGTTCGGGGCTTGGTTTTAAACTTGTCGAACTAAGCGTTAAACAACTTGATGGAAGCATCCAAACAGAGTATGCCGATGGGCTCCAACATAAAATCGTTTTTTAAGGAGAGTAGCAGTGTTCTATAAATTTTTTCCCTATAGAGAGATGCAGCACTCAACCATACTTCTCTATGGGTTTCACTTTAGCTTTGTACTTGTTTTTGGTCTCTCTATAATTCCTGACTACTTTATGAGTTCTAAATACAGTATGTACATAGATATGTTTGCCGCACTTGCAACCCTTGTGAGTTACTATCTTCTTCATTATAAGAAAATGATACTCTTCTCAAAAATAATCATCACAACTCTCACAATCGTTCCCCTCTTTTCACTCATATATGTTAACCACTCTTCAAACTTTGACATTGTCTATGTCATTTTACTGCCTCTTGTCTCTTTTTATCTCTACTCTCTTAAAGATGCCATTGTTATAAACCTTATTATATACTCCCTTATTGCTGCTCTTTTTTACTATATACATCTCACAGACCCAAACGATATCATTATGCATAATGGTTATGCACTTATGAACATAAGCTTTGCAACGATTTTAGTTATGTTTTTTGGTCTCTTTTATCATCTCGGTGTGGAGTCCTCTTTACTCAAACTACAAAACTCTAATCAACAAAAAGATATGCTTTTAAAAGAGGTACACCATAGAGTAAAAAACAACCTCAACATTACAGCCTCTATGTTAGGTCTTCAAGCCATGCAGGAGGATGCTCAAATAAAAGAGCATATACTCAAGAGTAAGTCAAGAATCGATGCAATCGCAACTGTGCATGAGATGCTCTATAAGCACGACAACTTTAAAGAGATAAATTTTCATGAGTACATCATGAGACTCGAGTCTCTTCTCTTCTCAATGTATGACACAAGAGGCAAGTACATTTTAAAGCAAGATATAGATAAAGAGATCTGTTTGGAGCTAAACACTATGGTCCAACTTGGACTTATGATTAACGAGATGCTGACAAATAGCATCAAACATGCAAAAAACTCGCAGGGCAAAATCACTATTGACATCTCCCTACAAAAGAGAGAGAGTGAGTTTCTTTTAAAGTATAAAGATGATGGAGATACAGAGGTAGATATGGAGATAATGAATCAAGCCAAAGGATTAGGTGATAAGATTATTAACCTTAGCCTCAAGCAGATCGGTGGAGATGTAAAAAAATATTTTGACAATGGCTTATGCTATGAAGTGAGATTTAAAAATGCCTAATATATTAATAGTAGAAGATGAGCTTATAGCTGCTGAGTACCTCAAAGAGATTCTCCAGCAGAATGGTTTTAATGTACTTGATATCATCGACAATGGGAAAGAAGCAAAAGAGAAGATTCCTCTTCTGAAACCTGACATAGTACTCATGGATATAATGCTCAAAGATAACATTAGTGGTAGTGAGGTTGCCCTCTATCTTAAACAGGTAATGCCTGACCTTGCGATTATATTTCTCACTGCTTATGCTGATAACGAAATGGTTGAGTATGCCATAGAAGCCAACAGTTACGGCTACCTTATGAAACCATACAATGAAAAAGAGATTGTAAACACCCTAAAAGTTATCATGGCGAGAATTGAGAACTCTACTGCTCTGCCAAATGAAAATCCAAATGAGATACAGATTAATAAAGAGCTCCTCTTTAATATAAAAAGTAGAAAACTTTTACAAAACAGTGTAGAGGTAAAACTTGGAAAAAATGGTGTTAGTTTGATTGAGATTCTCTGTAAGAACATCAATGCAACAGTCTCAAACGAGCAGATATCTATGCATGTGTGGGGTGAAGTCAAAAATGATGTCACTATAAGAACTCAGATTCACAGAATGAAAGAGAAGATAGGCGAGAGTATTATTCAAAATGTAAATGGAGTGGGATATATGATAGAGAGTAAAAGATAGTCCACTTTTAACAAATGTCTCAGCACTATTTCTATATAATTTCCCTATCAATCTTTCCATAAGGAATTTTCATGCGTGGTTATAAAGTTTTTGCTGGTTCAGCAAGTGTAGAGTTTGCTAAAGAGGTTTGTCAACTCTTAGATGTGCCTTTGTCTAATGCCGACACTAAGAGATTTAGCGATGGTGAAATCTCAGTTCAGATTGCTGAGTCTGTTCGTGGTCGCGATGTATTTATCGTTCAGTCTACTGGTGCTCCATCAAATGACAACCTCATGGAACTACTCATCATGACAGATGCACTCAAACGCTCATCTGCTCAAAGTATTACAGCTGTTGTTCCTTACTACGGCTATGCAAGACAAGACCGTAAAGCTGCTCCTCGTGTGCCTATCACTGCTAAACTTGTTGCAAACCTTTATGAGACTGCAGGAATCGACAGAGTTGTAACTATAGACTTACATGCTGGTCAGATTCAAGGTTTCTTTGACATCCCAGTTGACAACCTTTATGGTTCTATCACTTTTGAGACGTACATCAAAAGTAAAAACCTTAAAAACCCTATAATCGCTAGTCCAGACATTGGTGGCGTCGCGCGCGCTAGATACTTTGCAAAACGCATGGGTCTAGATATGGTTATCGTTGATAAACGCCGTGAAAAAGCGAATGAAGCTGAAGTTATGGGAATCATCGGTGATGTTGAAGGTTACGATGTAATCATGATAGATGATATGGTAGATACTGCTGGGACTATGGTCAAAGCTGCTACTGCTCTTAAAAATAAGGGTGCAACTTCAGTTA
>JAYEJR010000190.1:0-5481 GCA_034660715.1 Campylobacterota bacterium
CCTTGTTTTGTGATGATAGGGGCGAAAAGATTGTGAGCTTCCATAACTTTTACAGCAGCGATACGATTAAAAAGAGTGAAAGTAAGCTCATCAAGTGCTTTTTCTCTAGCATCTTCATAGCTACCAACTTCATCTATGTGACTTTGAAGTAGCTGATCAAGCTTTTCTCTTTTTGCATGTAACTCTGAAGGAATCCTTTGAATCTCCATAGTTTTACTCGCACCGATACCAAGACGAGCAAACTGCTTGTCAAATGCTCTGTATGTCAGTTCTCGTATATGGTCAACATGATCACTTAGTTTCATACTCTCTTCCTACTGCTTATCTATGCTTAGTTCTATCTGCTCATCACTGCTTAAACCTGCAAGAGATTGAAGCTGAGCCGATAGTAATGTTCTATACTCTTGAACACTCATCACTTTATTTGGAACTTTTAGTTTTATAGACTTCGGAGCTTTTGGCTGTGCTGGTGTTCCCTCTGGTGGAGGTGGTGGCGGAGCAACTTTCACAAAACTACTCTCAATGATAGTAAGTTCAGATTCTTTGTTTGCCACAAGTTGAATGTAGTTTAACACTTCAGAGAGTGAATAGCTACAGTTTTTACACTCTATGGAGTACTCCATCTCAACAGTAGAGACTATACGACTACTACAGTAACGAGAGAGCTCTTGAAGTTTTTTAGCATTTAGAGTGTTTAGTTCTGCTGGGTAAGATTTGAGTTCTTGTTGTGCTTTTGTTATCTTAGCTTGAAGGGCTTCATAGCTTCTTGTCATGATAGCTACATCAGATTTCATAAGTTGGAAATACTCGTCTTTGATGTTTTGAGCTAGATCTTGAAGTTTCCCAAAATTTGCTACCAAGTCTGTTTTATACTGATTATTGAATTCTTGCTGGGCTTCTGAGATAGTATCATTTGTTTTATCTGCTTTTGATAATTCATTTACAACTTCACTTGCGAAGCTTTTGTAATCTTTTACTTTTAAGAAATTTTTCTTGATGAACTTTTGAGCTTTAACGATGGCGTTTATGGCATCTATGAACTGGCTTTTGCTGTAGAGAAACTCTTCTGCTTTATCTATGTAGTTTGCTTCTGTGGTAAGGGAAGAGTAGTTTTGAAGTATCGCTTTTTGGTTTGCTACATTTGCAAAGACACTTTCAAAATCTGACATCATATCTTTCATTGTTGTTAGTGAACCTATAAAATGCTCTGCCATAACTCGTATAGCATCTACTAACTCAAAATCATTAGTGTCCCAAGATATCTTTTTTCCTGTATGCTCATAAAATTTCAGGTCAGTCATCACACCAACAATCTCATTTTTTTGAGAAGTGCTAAGTGTTTTAGAGAGTGATTTAAATGAAGCTGCTTTAAAACGGTTGCTTGTTGTAAAAACTTCATGAACATTTTTATCACTATATGCAAAATACTCATGTGACTGATGCTTAACCAATAGTCTCCCCGCTCGAAAAAGTGCAGCAAGCGTTGTTACTACAGTCCCATAAGCATAACCCCATGGAGCACCTAAGAGTTCCATCTCTATAGACTTCCCATCAGTAAGCTTAACGATTCTAGATTTAATCTCTTCAACTACTTTTAGATTCTCGCCTATGAAGTTTCCATTATCATCAAAGAACTTAAAAGCATCTCCTGAAAAATTTCTCTGGAGTTTGGAGTTTGTCTGCTCGTTGAGTAGCTTTGGAGCGATACTCTCTGAGAGTTGAGATGTTAATCTTTTTGTGTAGTTGTTGTTGATAAGTTTTCGTTGCACTTCATTGGTAGTACCTTTAAAGCTATCTCTATTTAAAAGCTCTACATCGTAAAGATATATCAGTGAACCTGTTACATAGGCTTCTTGGATTCTACTGAGAAGATCTTTCTCTTTTTCTTCTTTGATGATAGAAAATTCTCTGATGATTTGTCTCTTGTTCTGGTCATTGTCATTTGAGTATTTATCTTCCATAAATTCATATCGCCTCACTTCTTCTATGAGCTTACTTATCTCTTCAAAGTGTGAGTTGTTTGGAATTAGAGTGATGAGATCTTTGTCATACTGAGTATCCATTCTGATACCCTCTATGAAGTCTTGGATGTTACCATTAATGTTAAAAAGACTATATGCAGTCAGTCGTAAATGCTTGTTTGTTGATGGACTGATATCATCATCCAAGTCTGTTAAGATGTTGAATTTGTAAGCAAGGTCATTATCATTTATGCTTGCCACTGAGTTAAAAAGTCCTGTCTTTTTGATGTAAGTTGTAAGTTCTCTTTTTTTAATATAAAGTTCAACATCAAAGTCTTTCATCTCTTCGAGCATCTTACTCTCAAGGTCAGAAGTGATTTTGTAGTTGTTGTTTGAGAGAAGGAGTATTTTTGCTTCAACTAGAAGTGCAAGGGCTTCTTCAACTAAAGGCTTATCTGAATAGTAGATTTGTAAATCTTTGATATAACTCTTCGTGATGTTTTCAACTGTTGGAGGAACAAGTTCTGAATCACTGAGGAAGTGAATCGTTTTTAAAAGCAGTTCACCCTCTAGTTTAGAGTTTGCATGTTTGAGAACTTTTTTTGCATTGTCATACTTTATACCTAGGTCAGTTGGTGGTGCAGTTTGTGCTTCACTACAGATATCATGTCCTGTAGTAAAAGCAAATAGTGACTCATCTCTCATCTGCTTTCTTAGCACATCAAAAGTTGTGATAATCATCCCTCTTGCTGCGATTTGAGTTGCAACTAAGGCATTTGAGCTAAAGAGAAACTTTTGTAACAAGTGGAACTGATACTTATGAAATGGGTAGTAGGTAGCAAACTCTTCAGCTGATTCAGTTTTTGTTGGAAATGAAGATGTAAGATTTGTTGCTTCTGAAATCTCACCGTTGTTTTTGTTGTAAAAATCCATAAGTGTTTTAATATGCTCATCTTTTTTCTGTAGCAGTCTTCCACGGATAATAATATCAACATCTGTTGCGTCTAAATGTATTTTTGTTTTAAAACGGTCTGTTACCTTTGTGAGTTGGCTTTTGTTGACATTTGCATTGTTGATTACATCATCAAGTTTTTCTTGAGCGATGGCAATAGTCCAAACCTTACCGCTCAGACTAGAAAGTGATTCACTGATACCCTCAAGGTCAAGAAGATTGAATTTATTTTGACTGATAGCCTCACTTGCCTCATCAAAAATAAATACAATTGTTTCATCTTTAAATTTTGCAAGATACTTTTCAATCTCTTCTTTTAGTTTGTTTGCATCAAAACTTTCAATTGCATTGTCATAAACTTTTTTTGTATCGTTATATTCATCATCTGAATAACCCATCTTTGCATATACTTGTCGCATAGCACGAGCTACTTCCTTATTACTCTTTTTAAGCTCACTCCACTCTTTGTTAAATAACTCTTGTGCATATCCCTCAAAAGTATTAAGCTCTCCAGATATGTAAAGTTCAAACTCCATGTACCCATATAGATCCTCTCTAAAGCCAAGATTTTTCAGAAAGTTTGTGAAAAGTGTAAATGCCAGTCCGTTGTCTGTGTTTTGCTTTGCAACATCAAGAAATACTACACGAGAATTTATTGCATCTAAACTTCTTATGTCTGATTCTATAAAACTTTCGTTTTTAATGCCTTTTATTCTTGCTATAAACCTATCTCGTGCATGGGTTCCGTTAATACTTGGGTTGTCAATTAAGTAACCGAGCATTTTTCCAAAATATGATTTACCAGAACCATAGAAGCCTGATATCCACACACCAGTCTCTTTAATGTTAGAAGTGTACTCATTAATAAAATCTGAAAGATGTTCACTGATTCCATCTGTAATGATATACGATTCTATCTCATACTGTGTTTCTGTTTCAGAACGATCTTCAAGGTCAATTACATTTTTAATATCTTCATGTAAATCAAGTGTCAATATTTCATTTATTTTTGTCATATATTTGTTCCTATTTAATCAGTGTGCATCTGTATTTTGAGGCAGATTTAAAATTTAAAAAAAGTAGATTATCATCTTCTATTATGGATGGGTAGAAGAAAACTAGCGAATGAGAAAGAGTCATAACTGATGGATGTTCCATAATATTTACATTTTCTATGCCAGTGCCATAAAGTACACCTGTGCGAATAAGCATTGGTATCTTACCAGCATCGCTAGCTTTCTCAATTGCCGATATGATGAGCTTGAAAAGATCAGCCTCTGGGTCTTCTGACTTGAATACTACATGTGGAGTGTTCTGATAATCTTTATAGTAGTCTTTAAAGTCATCCCAACCATCAGCATCAATAAACTCTACAAACAGTTCGCTTATGTCTATAAAGACTGCTGTATCTGCATAGAGTTCTTTTGCTCTTGCGATGTATTCGTTCTCTTCGTTTGGTGCATAGGGAAAGATTATGCTATTGCCACCATTAGCTTCTTTTTTAAGTGCCTCTCTATTTTTTAGTTGGCGTTCTAAATCTTCAAACTTTTGTCTATTATCAGTTGAAAAGGACATCTGCTATTCCTTTGTTGGTATGTATTGGTTCTATTTTCAAAGCTACTCCATTGAAACTCATATTGAAAAAATCTTTCTTCGCTAATTGTTTCACTCTCTCCGCAAAGCTTTCTGAAGAAATCATAGAAAGAGAACTGTATTTATTTTTGAGAATATCTACACCACTAGAATCAATAGCTTTTAATAAATGTAGAAATATAACTAGAGCTTCATTTGAAATTTGAATATGCTTAAATGTCTTTTTCTGCTTACCGTCTATTAGATTTAGCTTCTTTAATACTGTGAGATACTTAGAAGCAATAGTGTTGATAGTTATATCTGTGAACTTGTCTTTTAGCTCAGGAGTAGTTGAACCTAAGTCTTTGATGTAGGCAACTATATCTTCTTTTACAAATGAGACTCGCCCAGAGAAATAGTTTTTTATAAATACATCACGACTAATTTCATAAAAAAGTCTGTTGGACAAAGAGAATTGCCAAAATAGTATAAGCTGTTGAGTCTCTAATGACATCTGATGTGAAAAAAGATTTGTGATCAGCTCTTCGTGCTCTTTATTTTGGAAGTTTAAAAAAGTAGAAGTGACTGCAGCCAAAAAACGCTTACGAGAATTTTCAGTCTTAAAGTCAAACTCGTTTCGTTTAACAATGGCATCTTCCATAGCCTCACCACCTACTGAATAAAGCTCTATTGCCTTAACAATAAGTTGATAATCGGGGATACTACCAATGACATTAACATCTGAGTTATATATGCTCAATTACTGCTCCAAAAATAATAAATATATAATAGCATTTTTCATATTTGGAAACAGTTAATAATCCTCTAGCATGAAAATTTATGCTAACCGAAACCACTATCCTAATACAGCCCGAATCTTATTCCCCTCATTACTCCTAGCATAAGTCTTAGCAGTCAAAGTAATATCTGCATGTCCTAGAAGTTCAGATATAGTCACAAGATTAATATTTTTAGCAACAAGTCTTCTGGCAAATG
>JAYEJR010000191.1:0-5469 GCA_034660715.1 Campylobacterota bacterium
TGATTTTGTAGAACTTATCGTAGTAACCAGCACGCAGGTCTAGTATCTCATCACTGTTGAGGTAGAGATCAAGCTGGTAGCTAAATCTCTCTTTGTAGAATTTTTCTGGAACTATCTCTCCTATGCTATTTCCCTGTTTTACTTTGTAGTTTGCTATAGCGTCGCCACCAAGCACGGGACCATAGAGGTTCGAGAAGATGATAGTGTGTTTTTTGAGATACTCTTGGGTTTTCTCATCCATCTCGCCATATTTTAGATAGTCGTATGCCACTCCTTGATAGCGTTCTATTGCAGGCATGTGAGCTGAGTTAAAGATATCATTTATATATGGTTCGCAATCACTCCACTTTTTAATGCCAAAGAGACTTTTGATAGCTTCTTCGTCTTGAGAAAGAACTATTTTATTGTATTCATTTAAAATTTCATCTCTTGCATCTATTGCTCCAAGAAGTTCTGCTTTACTACACTCCCCACCACTACTCTTGCCTTCGGATGGAGAAAAAAGTATTTTTAACATAATTAAACCTTTGATATTTTTCTATTATTGTAAATAATTATCGAATTGTATCAACAAAATGATATAATTTGTAAATAACAACTTTGGAGTGTGAATTATGAAACAGATATTTTTTTCTATTTTAATAGGTATGTTCTCTTATATATATGCGAGTGCAGCTGTTGGAACAGTTGAATTGTTGAAAGGTATAGTTAAAGTTAAGAGTGAAAATTCTATAAAAAAGAGTAAGCTTATTCTGGGGCAAGCTATAAATGCTGGTGATATGATTATAAGCTCTAAAGATGCTAGTGTTAAGCTCAAACTCACAGATGGTTCAGTTTTAGTACTTGATGAGAGATCTACTATTCATTTTTCATCTTTAAAAGAAGCATCACAGATAGAAGGAAAAGTTCTTTATAAGATCACTTCACGAGATTCTAAAAACTCACTTAAAGTTAAAACACCATTCGCAATCATAGGGATTAAAGGGACTACATTTATAATAAACGCTACTGAAAATGCCTCTGTTAGTTTACAAGAGGGACTTATAGGTGTTAGTGCAATAGACGCTGAATTTGAACTCTACAGAAAAAAAGTACAAAAAGAGTTTGATGATTATGTCTCAGCACAAGACTTGGCATTTGAAGAGTTTAAAAATGAGCAAAACAAGTATGCTATAGCTGAACCAACAAGAGAGTTTGATCTTGAAGCTGGAAACAAGATATCATTTAATGACAATGTTGTAAACGAAGATGCTTTTGATAAAGATGATGATAGTGACTTTGAGTACTTTGAAAAGCTAATATCAGATATGAAGCAATAAGTAGATGAAAGAAAAACTCCTATATCTGGCCGTCTTTTCTATAATAACTGTTATATCACTTCTTTTACAGTTAAACAGAGTCGAGCCATTTGAGAGTTTTTCTCTTCGTTTTAACGATATAAACTTTGATCTTCAAGATAAAGAGTTAAACAAAGATATCGTTTTTGTAGCTGTAGATGAACCAAGTGTAAACGAGTACGGCCGATGGCCTTGGAACAGAGAAATACTGGCTAAGGGTATAGATGCTTTAAATGAAGCAGATGTAGTTCTTATGGATATGATCTTTTCAGAGCCAACATCACAAGAGAGTGATGCCATACTTGGAGAGTCACTTGCAAACTTAAACGCCAGTGTATGTGGCTTTTTTTTAAGACATAGCTCAACACAGCTTATAAGTGAGGAAGAACTAGATGTTTTAGGTGATTCCTCTTTAGATCTCCTTCAGTCTCAAGTAGCTCAATTCAGTATGCCAAAATTTGCTTCAGCTCCATATGCGGAGATAAATATTTTCCCTGTTTTAGAGTCCTGTAGTCTATCTGGAAGTTTTTCAACTGTCCGTGCGAGTGATGATAAACTTAGAGAATATCCTATCTCTATGTATTTTAATCATACACTATATCCTTCTTTAGGTATTCAAGGTTTGCGACTTAAGTTTAACAAAGATATCTCTCGTGTGAGTGACACTATTTTAAGCCTTGATTCTCGTAAAGTAACACTTAACAGAGATGGATTAGTTCGATTGAATTTCTATAAAGAAAAAGATTATGAAATCATCTCTTTTTTAGATGTTGCACAAGGTAAGGTAGAACCTGCATACTTTAACGCTAAGATAGTGATACTAGGAATCACAGAAGTAGGAGCAGGGGATATTGTAAGTACTCCTATCGGTGCTATCCCTGGACCACTTCTTCACTATACTTTTATCTCTAATCTTTTAGAGGGTCATCTTATAGTTGAGCCAAAAAATATTAGTACATACCTTATGCTTTTAACACTTTTTATACCATTTCTCTTAGTGTTTTTTATTAAAAGCATCACGACTAGAACCTTTGTCAATTTTAGCGCATACATTATTATTTATATCGCTGTGAGATATCTATTTGTATCACAGATGATTTATATAGATCTTTTTTATCCTCTTTTTGGGCTACTTCTAAGCATAGCTAGTATTGAAGCAGTGGCGTTTAGTTATCAAGAACGCAGTAGTAAGTTTATGAGAGGAGCATTTTCTAGTTATCTCTCAGCAGACTTACTAAATGAGCTGATAAAAAATCCAGAAGCGCTCTCTTTAGGTGGAGAGAAAAAAGAGTTAAGTATCTTGTTCAGTGATATCAGAGGTTTTACTACGATATCTGAGTCTATGGACGCTCAGAGTTTAGTGCAACTTCTTAACAGGTACTTTACTCCTATGACAAATACAGTTCTAGAACATAAAGGTATGCTTGATAAGTATATAGGCGATGCAGTAATGGCATTTTATAATGCACCTGTAGATGTACAAAATCATGCAGATGAAGCATGTTTGAGTGCATTAGAAATGATAGAAAGACTTAATGCACTAAACGCGGAGCTTAAAGAAGAAGGTATCCCATCTATACATATTGGTATAGGGATTAACACAGCTGATGTTGTTGTAGGTAATATGGGTGCAGATACAAGGTTTAACTATACTGTAATGGGTGATGGAGTAAATCTAGCGTCAAGAGTTGAAGGTCTCACCAAAAACTATGGGATAGAGATATTGATAACCGAATTTACTTTTAAAAGTCTTAAGGCTGACTTTATCACTAGAGAGATAGAACCTGTTGTGGTTAAGGGAAAAGATGAAGCAGTATTGCTTTATCAGTTAATGCCTTCAAGTGATGAGTCAAGAGAAATAAAAAAACTTTATGATCATGCATTGTCTGTCTATAAAAGTGGTGACTTGAATGAAGCAAAAGCTAGATTTACAGAACTAGTTGAACTATATAAAGATGCTCCTTCAAAATATTTTTTAAATAACATAGAGAATAAGAAAGAATGGGGTGTACACAAGATGTATACAAAATAGTGATACAATAAGAATAATAACGGAGTCATTATGCAAAAAAAAATCGGAACTTTAGGTGCTAATGAGATTTTAGAATTAGTCTTTGTATATCTGGCTGAAGTCTCATCACTAAAAGATTATGACGATATACTAGAAGTCTTAGCTGGAATGGGGCGTGCATTAACTAGTGCAGATAGATGTTCTATTTGGGTTGTAAGTGAAGATAAAAAGACTATCTGGACAAAAGTAGCACATGGAATTGATAGGCTAGAGATACCAATTGATTCTGGTATAGTAGGTGATGCAATCTATAATGGGCATAGAGAACTCATTGATAATGTTTACACTGATGAACGATTTAATAGAGATATAGATGCTGTAACTGGCTATACAACAAAAGCTATGATGGTAATTCCTATGTTTGATTACGATGATAATATTATCGGTGCATTTCAGGTTATAAACCATAGAGGTGAAACTGATACTTTTGATACACGTGATATGGAACGCTTAACTCTTGCAAGTACATATGCTGCAGAAACACTTATTTCAGCAAAGTTATCTATGGAGATAGAAGAGACACAAAAAGAAGTTGTTTTTACTATGGGGTCTATCGGTGAGAGTCGTAGTAAGGAAACAGGTAATCATGTTAAACGTGTTGCAGAGTACTCGAAAGTTCTTGGACTAGCTTATGGTTTAAGTAAGGAAGAAGCAGAGCTGTTAAAACAAGCAAGTCCTATGCATGATATAGGAAAGATTGCTATTCCTGATAGTATTCTGAATAAACCTGGCCGCTTTGATGAAAACGAACGACATATTATGGATACTCATGCCGAACTTGGTTATCACATGATAAAGAACTCTGAGAGGCCTCTTTTAAAAGCTGCCGCTGTAGTTGCATATGAACATCATGAAAAATGGGATGGTTCAGGTTATCCAAATAAACTTAAGGGTGAAGAGATACACATATATGGACGTATAACTGCAATAGCTGATGTTTTTGATGCTCTTGGCAGTGATAGAGTTTATAAAAAAGCATGGAGTGATGAAAGAATATTTGGACTTTTAGAAGATGAGAGTGGCAAGCATTTTGATCCCAACCTTATTAAACTCTTTTTTGAAAATCTTGATAAAATAAAAGAGGTAAGAGAGCAATTTAAAGATAATTATATTGCAGAAGTAGATCCTAAGCTCAGTGAAAAGATAAGAATACTCGGTGCCTATGGAACAAAAGCAAAAGGGTATGGGACTAGTGCCTTTTTACTCAATAGAAAAAATGTTATAGATGCTGGTAATCTACTAGAACCGTTAAATATAGAATCAATAGATATAGAAAATATCTGGATGACACATTCGCATCTAGACCATATTATTGATATTGCATACATACTAGATAACTATTTTAATTTAAGAAAAAAATCTTTAAATATAATAGGACTACCAGAGACAATCAAAGCGATTAAAGAGAATTTTTTAAACAATACAATATGGCCAGATTTTTCAAAGATAAAATTGACAGCATCTGATGAGATGGCAGTAACATATACTGAGTTAGAGATAGGAAAAGAGTATGATTTAGGTGAGAATGATTCATTAAGAGCATTTGAAACAGATCATACTGTAGAGAGCTGTGGCTATATATATACGAAAAATAGTTCTTCAGTCCTTATAACGGCAGATACGTATTCACTAGAGAACTTAGTAAAAGAAGTAGATGAACATAAACATATAAAGGCAATAGTTGTAGAGTGTTCATTCCCTAATGAGCTAGAAAACCTAGCAAAAGAGAGTAAGCATTTAACGGCAAAATTAGTATTTGAACAATTAGAAGCGATACAAAGAGATGATTTGAAGTTATATATCAACCATATTAAGCCTTCATTCTTTAAAAAAATATCAGATGAAATAGAAGAATACAAAGGAAAATGGGAGCCAGAAATACTAAAAGATGGTTTTTTTGTAAACTTTTAGTAAAACCCTTGACATTAAAAACGAAATGCACTATAATTCTGACTCAATTTCGATGCTGACATAGCTCAGTTGGCTAGAGCAGTTGATTTGTAATCAACAGGCCCGGGGTTCAAATCCTCGTGTCAGCACCATTGAAATTTGAATATTAGA
>JAYEJR010000192.1:0-1439 GCA_034660715.1 Campylobacterota bacterium
AGTAGTTGGAAATAAATGTTTAGATACAAATGCTACCTTAAGTGGTGCAGAGGCTGACTTATGTCTCTATGTAGGTCTTTCAAAAGTTTCTCAAACTGCTGTTGCGATTAGCTATATAGCGGATGATGTGCAGGTGCTAAGTGACAATAATGGAAGTGACTCTAAACTTACTGCTTCTACATGTGCAATGCAGTACGCTTTTGATGGTACACAAAATACAGAGTGTACTTTTGGTGCAGAGTCTAATGTAACATTTGATGGAAGTGGCAAAACATATGGTGATATTAATGTAACAGTAGATGAAGACACATTTGAGTACTTAATTAGTGGCAGTGTAAATCCGAGAAGTACAGTATTAACAAATGGTATATGTACACTTGAGAGTTTTGCTTCAAGAGTGGATGATGAAAATGCCTCTGGATATGATAGTAGTGCTACATATCATGTATGTCCAATTGATGAAACAAATGCTACAGTAGAAACAACTACAGAAGAGATACTCGTTGATGCATTAAATAATGGTACAGATAGTATCGGAGCAGCAGTTTCAGATGAGGTTAATGAAGATATTCAAGAGTTTAAAAACGAAGTCTTAACAGCAAATGGTAGAAGTATAAATGATGATAATACAACAATTACAATGGAAGATATTATTAAATACTTAAATAAAAATAACCAAGATTAATTAGGAGTATGAATATGAAAAAAATAGTCTCATTAGCACTACTAGGTGCTACAACTTCACTTATGGCGTTAGGCGGCGAGCAAGCTTCTTTGTATAAAGATCCTCGTGTTATGGGTATGGGTGGTGCAAATGTTGCAGTAGGCTCTTACTCTAGTGCAGTTTTTTCAAATCCAGCTGGTTTGACAAATATAGAAAAAGATCATGGTTTTGTAGTAGATATTTTAAGTGTTGGAGTCACTGTTAGTGCTCAGACACAAGAATTTATGGATGACCTTGATGGAGCAGGAGATGATGCTGCACAGATAGAAGAGATCATCAACAAGTATAGCGGTGAAGCTTTTAATGTTCAAGCTAGTAACTATAGTTCAGTTTCAAAAAATTCGGATGCTTTTGCATGGAGTGTTGGTATACTCGCAGCGACTGACGTGAGTCTGATGGTTCATGGAAATGGTAGTAGCACAGGTGCTCCTATTGAAGCGGCAGGTAGAGCTTATGGAGGTCTTGTTTTAGGTGCAGCAAAAGAGTATGACACTTCAGCAGGACAACTCGATATAGGTCTAGGTTTGAAGTATATACAACAGACTTCTTATGAGGGTCCTCTTTATGTATCTGATCTACAGGGCGACAATGCCATGGAAAAGTTACAAGAGAAGTATGAGAAAGAGGCTACAGGTTTTGGTGTTGACCTAGGTATCAACTATAAGCCATTTCAAAATAGTAAGTGGCACCCCTCTTTTGGTTTAAGTGTTTTAAA
>JAYEJR010000192.1:1539-22413 GCA_034660715.1 Campylobacterota bacterium
GACCAGACTTCCCAAAACAAGCGTCTCTCCGAGCGCAAGCATGTAACACAATACTTTCAATCAAAAAACGCCAATACACTTCTTATCTATGATGTATGGGTGTTAAGTACAAATATGGAAGATGTTATACAGATGTTTAGTTGTCTTTTAAAGAATAACTACTCTGTTCACTTTGTAAAACAGTCTGTAATCGTTACGCAAGAGAGTAGTGTTATGCTTGTACTTGGGCTCATAGATCAACTTCGTCAAACACTTCAAGATGAGTCGAAGAAGGTTATAGGGAGACCAAAGGGGAGTAAGTCAAGCTCTAAGTTTGATAAGTATATAAATGAAATCATTCAGTATATACAGGCAGATAAGAGTGTAAGTGAGATGGCACGACTTTTAGGAGTGAGTAGAAGTTCTCTTAAAGACTATATAGAGTCAAGAGAGTTAAAACAGGTGGCATTTGGGTCTCATTACCAAGAGTCTCAGGCTGTGGCAGAAAAAAGGGTAATCTCAACGATTATCTGCCCAAATATCATAGAAACAGGAGAGTAAAATGAGTGAAAAAACAAAAGGTATAGAGATACCTACACCGTGGAGAATTAAACGCTACTATGTATATGCATTAGCGACAATGGTTGCTTTAGTGTTACCTTGGATAGTAGTAGATGGAAATCACTTTTTTCTACTAAGTTTTGACAAGATGAAACTACATCTTGCATTTATTCAGTTTGATATGCAAGAGCTTTACTTGATGCCATTTTTACTTATGCTTATGTTTCTTGGTATATTTGGAATGACTGTTGTTGGTGGTCGTGTATTCTGTGGATGGGTTTGTCCTCAAACTGTTTTTCGCGTTATCTACCGTGATCTTATTGAAACTAAGATATTAGGTCTTCGTGGACGTATCAAAAACAAGCAAAAAGAACCTGATATGTCATTAGGTAAAAACAAAGTGAAAAAAGTTGTGGCTGTTCTTATGTGGTCAGCTTTAGCTTTAGTAGCTGGTGCTGACTTTATCTGGTACTTTATACCACCAGAAGATTTCTTTGAATATATCCAAAATCCATCTGAACATATGACTATGATAGGTTTTGTTCTCGGTGTAGCACTATTTTTGATTTATGACATCGTATTTTTGAAAGAGAACTTTTGTATTTATGTATGTCCTTACTCTCGTGTTCAGTCAGTACTATATGATGAGCATACTGTTATGGCACTTTACGATATGCACCGTGGTGGAGATATCTATGAAGGTCATGACAAACAGTTTACAAAACAAAAAGAGCTACAGGCATTTGAACCAGCTGCAGAGTGTACTACATGTGAGTCATGTGTAACTGTATGTCCTACTCATATCGATATTCGTCAAGGTCTTCAGTTAGAGTGTATCAACTGTTTAGAGTGTGTTGATGCTTGTACAACTGTTATGGGTAAACTAGGAAAACCTTCTCTTGTAACATGGTCAAGTGATTATGAGATTATTGATCAAAAAGGTAAAACGCAGTACTTCCGTCCAAAAGTTTTAGCTTATGGTGCACTACTTGTAATCATTGCTATTATCCTTGGAATGATGGGAAGTACGAAAGAGCATATGCTTTTAAACATCAACAAAGAGACACGTCTCTACTCTACTAAAGTAGTAGAAGATGGAAAAGTGAGAGTAGATAACTCTTATGTGTTCTTACTTCAAAATACTGAAAATGAGAAGATGAAATTTTATTTTGATATCGTTCCTCCAAAAGGTATGGAAGGTAAGATAACTATTGTAAAACCAGCTAAACCTTTTAATGCAACGCCAGGTGCTAAAAAGAAAAAAGTTGTAACACTAAGAACTACTGAACATTTAGCTAATGATGCTAGACATGATACTATCATCCCTATTACTATCCATGCTTATGCATTTGATAAAGATGGTAAGAAAAGTGAAAAGATATCAGTCCTAAGAGAGTCAACTTTTATCTATCCAAAAGAGAGTGTTTTAAACGCTGCTAAATAGTTATTTAACATAAAATAAGATAAACTCCTTATATCTATTATAGGGAGCTTATCGTGTTAAACAGAGTTAAAAAACTACTTTTATACTTCATCATTTTTTATGCCTTCATAGGCTTTATCCTCATTCCATTTTTTGTAAAACCACAAATAATAAAACTTGTTGAACAAGAGACAAACTCTCTCTTAAAAATCGATAGCTTGTACTTTAATCCGTTTATATTTAAACTATCACTTGATGGTGTAGAGCTACAAGACCTAGAAAACTCCCCACTTTTAAGTTTTAAGTCATTCACTTTAAACCTAGAACCAACCTCCCTTGTATATGGTGCGATCCATATAAGTCATCTTATTTTAGAAAAACCAGAAGTTTCACTTGTATATAACAAAGACAAAACAATAAACCTGCTTAACATCATCAAAAAAAGCGAATCAGTTGAAGATAAGAACAGCAAAACAAGTGAACTACCTCACATAATACTCGAGAGTGTTGAGGTTGTTAAAGGTGGAGTTTTTTATAGGGACTTAACAAAAGTAGATACCTTTGAGTTCTCTTTTAAGAACATAGGATTTACTTTAAAAAATATCGATACAAGCAAGAGTAGTTCTTCTGATGCACAAATCCGTCTTTACAGTACTTTAGGTGATGGTGGGTTTATAGACTTTAGAAGTGAGATAGAAGATTATTCTCCTTTTATAACAAAAGGAACATTAGATTTTGAAGCTAGTAAGCTATATACTGAGTGGAAATATGTAAAAGATGAACTTAACTTAGAAGTTGCAGATGGAAAAATATCTTTTCATACTGACTACTTTTTAAACCTAGATGAGTTAAACGCCACTAAGATTAATAATCTAAATGTTGAGTTAAGTAGACTACGTGTGAAACCAAAGAAGACTCCTAATGATGTACTAAATCTAGAGAGACTCTATGTGAAAAACACAACTGTGATGCCATTTTTAGCTGATGTATCAGTTGAAGAAGTTGGACTCAAAGGTTTAAGTGTTAAGGCAAAACGCGAAAGTAATGGCACGATAGACTGGATAGGATATATACAAACAAAAGAGACAAATCAAGATGTTGCAGTAGATAGTACGACAGAGGAGAAGAGCCAAGAGTGGAGTGTTTTAGTAAAGAAGCTCTCTTTAGAACAGATAGGTCTAGAGTTCATTGATGAAGCAATAGAACCAAATGTTACAAGTAAGATAAATGAGTTAAATATCTATGCTCAAGATATAACTCTTAAAGGAGAAAAGCCTTTAAGTTATCAGCTAAACATGCTTATAAATGACACTACAGAGTGTAGATCTGATGGAAGTGTGATACATAAAAATCTCTACCTAAAATCACAAAGTAGTTGTGCATCATTTGACATAGTTCACTATCAACCATACATAAACAAAGCTGCTACAGATGCTCTTAAAAAGTACGACTTGAAACTTCTAAATGCGCAAGCAGGATTTACACTAAGTAGTGAAGTAATAGAAGAGGGTGAAGAGATATATATAAAGGTGTCAGACTCTAACGTGAGTTTAGAGGAATTAAGAGTAAATAAAAAGTCTACTAAAGAGAGACTTCTTAGCTTAAAAAAGTTTAGTGTAAATGGGATTAACATTGATACAAAAACAGAAGAGATAAGCATCGCTAAATCAGGGCTTGATAAGTTAACTCTAAGTGCAGCAAGATATAAAAATGGCAGCTTAAATGTAGATGACTTGGTTGTTCCCAAGAAAACGAAGAAGAGCAAAAAGAAAAAAAGTACAAAAAAAGAGAAAGATTTTGCTCTTAGTCTAAAACACTTCTCTCTTAACAATGCAAGAGTTGATTTTGTAGATAAAGCACTAATATCAAAAACTAGCTCTAAACTCGATAGAATTTATTTTAATGCATATGACATAGATATAAAAGAGAAGAGCTGGCTCTCATACAGACTCTCGATGAGGGTAAACTCAAAAGGTACTATGAAAGCTAGTGGAAGACTAAGACATACACCTCTAAGACAAAAGGGTACTTTTGATATAAAGAACATTTCTCTTATCTCTTTGACACCTTATTTACAAGAGAGTAGTTATGTGGATGTGAATGATGGAAGAGTTTCACTTAAAGGTAGGTCTTCTTATGCTACTTCAAGTGTTAAACCAGACCTAGTAGTTAAAAGCTCTTTTGCGGTTGATTCGTTATTTATAAACGATTCTAAAGATGATAGCTCGCTACTTTCGCTTCATGAACTTAAAACAGATGAGTTTACACTAGAGCTATCACCAAATAGACTCTATGTAAATGAACTAGATATTAATGCTTTTTATGTAAACGCCATCATAGATGAAAACAAAAGTATGAACTTCTCTGAATTAAGTAAAACAAGTGAGAAAGAAGCTACTTCAAGTGAAGAGTATAAAGATACAAATGACTCTAAAAAAACAGACTTTCCAGTTCAGATAGCTAAAGTAAATGTAGCATTTGGGAGCGCAAAGTTTGCTGATTACTCTATTCCTATCAAGTTTGCTACACATATACATGACTTAGATGGTGTTATCTACTCTATCTCAAACACTCCTGGAGATACATCTTATGTAAATCTAACTGGTGAGGTTGATGAGTACGGATCAACTAGACTAAAAGGGAGTGTAGATAGCTCAAATCCTAAGTTATATACTGACTTGGATTTTAACTTTAAAAACATCGAACTCAATGCGATGAGTGGCTATAGTGCAACATTTGCAGGTCATGAGATAGACTCTGGAAAACTCTATTTAGACTTAGGCTATGACATCCTAAACTCTCAACTGAAGGGTAGTAACAGTGTCATGATAAAAAAAGTAGAACTTGGTCGTGAGATAGATGATGAAAATGTCACTGTTCTCCCTTTAGGTTTTGTTATAGGACTTCTTGAAGATAGCGATGGAGTTATCGACATAGATATGCCAGTAGAGGGAAATGTAGATGAACCAGACTTTAAGTATGGTGCATTAGTATGGAAGACTGTTGGCTCACTTATAGCAGATGCTGTTACATCTCCTTTTAGGTTTTTAGGGGCGATGATGGGTATAGATGGATCTTCACTAGAGCATGTAGAGTTTGAAGAAGGAAGTGATCTTATATCTCCGCCAGAGAGAGAAAAACTTGACCAAGTAGCAAAAATCATGCTTAAAAAACCGAAAATTTCTTTAGAAGTTATAGGCTCTTTTGATGAGAAGGTTGATTTACTAGCACTTAAACGTAAAAAGCTGATAGATTTAGTCATGGTAAAAAGTGGGTTGAAAAATCGTAAGGAGCATGAGAGTGCGATGAGTATAGGTCTGCTTGAAGAGATATACGAAGATGTGAGAGACGATGATACCCTCGATAAACTACAAAAAGAGTTAGAGACTAAATATGAAGATGATTCTTATGATAGAAACTATCAAAAAGCTTTGATAGGCTTGTGTACTGAGATACAAGTTGTAAGTGATATAGAGCTTGTAAAACTAGCAGATAGCAGGTCAACAAACATTTTTAACTACTTAACTCAAGAAAAGTCTATACTTGCAGAGAGAGTAAGTAAAATAAAATCAGTAGCTAAAAATAGTTCTGATGAGAATTTGATTCAGGTTAGTATGGAGATAAAAGTCAAATAGTTTTTCGCTATAATTCAAAAAATTATTTAAAATATAAAGGATTTGGATGTTTAATATATCTAAATATAAAACATATACAAAAGGTCTGACTGCCAGTATATTTATAGCGATACTTGCAAGTACTATAACTCACTTTATCTCTTTTAGTACAGCAACTATAGCTATCATTCTTGGGATGATTGTAGGAAATTATTTTTATAAAACTTTTCATGCGGAAGATTCTGAGTTTAAAAGCGGTGTCAAGTTTGCAGAAAAAGATCTTCTTATGTTTGCTATTGCTCTTATGGGGATAAACCTTAACTTTACAATGCTTGCAAACTTAGGTGTTAAGACAATACTCATTATTGTTTTAGGGATGGCATTTACTATTGGTATGGGATTATTACTAGGAAAATTATTTAAACTAAATTCTAAACTCTCTTTGATGATAGGGATAGGAAACGGTGTATGTGGAAGCTCTGCCATTGCTGCTACAGCAGGGATAGCTAAAGTAAAAAGTAATGATATCGGTGTAAGTATAGCACTTGTAAACCTTATGGGAACGGTGGGTATATTTTTAGCACCATTTCTCGCACACCTTTTAGGGTTTACAGACATACAAGCAGGTGTATTTACAGGTAATACACTTCAGGCTGTTGGTCAAGCTGTAGCAGCTGGTTTTAGTATATCTGATGAGGCTGGACACTATGCGACAGTTGTTAAGATGGGAAGAATTTTACTTCTTGTTCCTCTTGTTCTTATCTTGATCTACATAGTTAAAAGAGAGAATGCAAAAAGTGGTGAAGTAGTAGAACAAAAAGGAAAGATTGGAGTACCATCTTTTATACTTTGGTTTGTTGGTTTTTCTATAGTAGCTTCTATGGGTTGGTTACCAAAAGAGGTAGAAACAGTTATCTCGACTATAAGTAGCTATATCACACTTGTCGCGATGAGTGCGATAGGTTTGATGATACACTTTGGAACAATTGTCAAAACTGCTGGGACAGCATTTAAAGTCTCTTCTCTTCTTTTCGCTCTGCAGTTGATCTTTAGTGCTGTGCTAATTGGGATGTTGTAAGTTTTATGGTATAATTTATTTTGAGACATACAGCGTTTCTGTAGGCTGATTACCTACATGTGGAAATGAAAGCCCAACTACATTTGTAGTTGGGCTTTTTTTTTGCTTTTTTTTTAGTGAAATTGTGGGTTGTGTTGGGTGGGATTTCCACACAAAGGAAAGCTGTATGTTAAGGATTTTAATCCTGTTGCTTCTGCTTGGCTACTTAGTCAGGTTGTTTTAGCGTAAGGAGAGGGTTAATCGCCTCTCCTTATTTTTTCTTCATTTTCATACTAATCATATACAAATAGTAACAGTTTTCATTAAATATATCTCAAATATTCAAATTTTAGCTCATCATCACATGGGGGGGGTAAAATTTTAAATTTTGATTTATATATGGATGAAAAGGTAGTAAAAATCATGACAGATGGAACACCTTTCGGTACAGGGATAGTTGAATAAAACCTCTTTAAGGGCATAATTTACTAAAAGATTATATAATTTAGTAAAAGAGTCACAAAGGAGTTAAACGCCATGTCAAATTTGCCTAGCACCCTTAACTCCTTCTGGCTTTGGAGAGAAGTAAGTTCTAAACTTGGTGTTTCAAATCCAGCTTATAAGTACTGGAAAAATACACCAAGCCTCAAACTAAATAACAAGTATGTTTTTATAAAAAAAGAGACACTTCCTTCTAAACATCTTCATATTGAAGAGATACTCACAGACCTCTCAGGTCACCTCCCTATCAAGTATGCTTCTGATCAACTACATGTGAGTGAACATCTGTTCTCTTATGATAAGATGAAGCTTCATAAAGAGTTTGAGTACAAGTTTGTTGAAGATGTGAAGTTTGTTAACATCAAGAAATTCTTTCGCGAGAACGGCATTAAAGTAACTAAAAATTCTCTCGTACAACTCGGAAAAATGAAAGACTTAGAGTTTAGTGTTGACTCGACTTTTTATCGTTTAAAAGACGATTATGGCATAGTGGTTTACGACTAATGAATACATTTTTTATAGAGTATAGAGATCCTCTTTTTTCTATCATTGTATTTTTTGCCATCATTTTTATGATAACTTTTTTCTCTTACTGGTGGAGCAGATACAAACGCCGTGAAGATTCAAAATACTTAGATGATTTTCTCAAGCAGTTTCGTGCATTGCCTTCAAAAGATGAACTAAATGTTCTTATCTCAAGTGGTGAACTTTCAGAAAAATCATGGCTACTTCTAGCTCACTCTTATTCTAAAAATGGTGACTACGAAAAGAGTATTGAGATATACAATGAGCTATTGAACATTCGTAGTAGTGAAAACAGAAATGAGACGATGTTCCTGCTTGGGAAGATATATTTTAAAGCAGGTTTCTTAGAGCGCTCCAAGCAAGTTTTTTTAAGTATCCTTAAAACTAATCCTAGAACACCACAGGCATTAAACTACTTACTTTTAGTATATGAGTATATGAGAGACTATAAATCTGCTCAAGAGGTACTAGAACCTCTTGATGAGTTAAACAAAGATATAGAACTCGATAGTACATATTTAAAGGCTATGGAACTACTAAGTGACACAAAAAAAAGTCAAGAAGAAGTTACAGATGAGCTTTTAAATATTTACAGAGAAAAACATCAGTTGACATACTTGGTTTTTGAGTATCTATTTCGTATAAATCCGCAACTTGCTTGGGAAAATTTTGATAGTTCAAAAAGTGAAATCTTAAGTGATGTGCTATGGCGAGTGGATTTTAAAGATTTGAATTTAGATATAATTTCAAAAAATAGCTACTTAAGAGAACTTTACAGTGCTCGTGGTGATATTAACCTAGCACAATCAAGTTCAGTATTTGAATTTGATATATTGATAAAGTTACAAGGAAAGGCAAATGCAACTCTGAACTTTGAGTACACATGTAATAGCTGTAAACAAGTATACCCGTTTGTATTCAACAGATGTGCATCGTGCCACTCTATAGATACTCTTAGGGTAGAGTGGAGTTTAAGTAAGGACTACTACAAAGATTTTAGTGAAGAGAATCACTCTTTTCAATAGTAACTAGATAGGAATATTATGGAGAAAATAGTATGAATAAAAATATAGAGAGTTTAGAAAAAAAACTAGCTTATACATTTAAAGATAAAAAGCTCATTATCGAAGCGCTGACACACAAGAGTTATAAGCAGCCCTACGATAATGAGCGCTTAGAGTTTTTGGGAGATGCAGTACTTGACCTTGTGGTTGGGGAGTATCTTTTTCTTAAGTTTAGAAAATCTGATGAGGGAAAACTCTCTAAGATTAGAGCATCTTTAGTAAATGAAACAGGTTTTGATAAGTTGGCACGCGCCTTAAACTTAGGTGAATATATACTCCTCTCAAACGCAGAAGATAATAATGGCGGCCGTGAAAAATCTTCACTACTTTCAAATGCTTTTGAAGCAATTATGGGTGCTATTTACCTTGAAGCTGGGCTTGTGGTCGTTCAAGAGATTGCTATTAAGTTGATTGAAGAGAATCATGAAGATATCTCTCTGGATTCTCTTTTTAGAGACTTTAAGACTACACTTCAAGAGCTGACACAAGCGAGATTTGGTATAACACCAGAGTATAGAGTTTTAGCAAGTCGAGGACCTGACCATCTAAAAGAGTTTGAGGTTGGTGTTTTTATAGAAGATAAAGAGTATGCAAGAGCCATCGGTAAAAGTAAAAAAATAGCACAACAAGTCGCGGCAGAAGAAGCGGTGAAAATGCTCAAAGAGGATAAGTAGTGAATAGTTTTGGAATGAAGTTACGTTTTAGCACATTTGGCGAGTCTCATGGTAAAGCGATAGGATGTGTTTTAGATGGAGTGCCTGCAGGTCTTAAGATAGATGAAGAGTATATACAGAGTGAACTTGATAGAAGAAAGCCTGGTAAGAGTGAGTTTGAGACAGCTAGAAAAGAGGCTGATGAAGTAGAGATACTAAGTGGCGTTTTTGAGGGTTTAAGCACGGGAACACCTATTGCAATGATTATTTTCAATACAAATCAAAAGTCTAAAGATTATACAAACATAAAAGATGTATTTCGTCCAGGGCATGCTGACTTTACTTACTTTCATAAATACGGAATAAGAGATTACCGTGGTGGTGGTAGAAGTTCTGCTCGTGAGACTGCTGCAAGAGTTGCAGCTGGTGCTATAGCAAAACTTATGCTTCGTGACTTAGGTATAACCGTTCTTAGTGGAATAAGTGAAGTAGCAGGTATAAAGAGCGAAGCATATGACTATGAAAGTGCTAAGAGCAGTCTCATTTATGCACTAGACCCTTCAGTGGAAGAGGCTCAAAAAGAGGCTATCTTAAAAGCTAAAAATGACCACGATTCAGTAGGTGGTGTTTCAAGGGTTCTTGTTAAGGGTGTACCGGTTGGCTTAGGTCAACCACTCTACTATAAGTTAGATGGTGTTTTAGCTGATGCGATGATGGGTTTAAACGCAGTAAAAGCTGTAGAGATAGGTGATGGCGTTTTAAGTGCGCGTTCATTTGGTTCTTTAAATAACGATGAAATTCGCTCAAGAGGTTTTGAAACAAACCATTCAGGTGGAATACTTGGTGGTATAAGTAATGGAGATGATATAGTTTTAAATGTCTATTTTAAACCAACTCCATCTATCTTTAAAGAACAGCATACAGTCACTACAACTAATGAAGAAGTTGATTTTTCTCTTAAAGGTAGACATGATCCATGTGTTGCTGTTCGTGGAACAGTAGTATGTGAGTCAATGGCTGCATTAGTTATAGCAGATATGTTACTTCTAAATATGGGTTCAAGTATGGATGGAGTATCTAAGTACTATAAGTAGATAGAGAAATAAGAGAGGAGAGAATATTCACATTCTCTCCTTTTAAGAAGTTATTACTTTCTTAAAAGTGGATTTTGGTTGTCTGTATCAACTCCACCAAGCGAGTGAATGATAGCAGGTATCTCTGTATCTAGTTGATTTATCTTTGCTAGTTTATCTGCATCTGTGATACCTAAAGCTGCTGCCCAAGCACCAAGAGTTGGCATTCCTATAACAATCTTATTTTCACCCTCTTTTATATAAGCATACATTGAACAGGGTGCAAAGATAGCGGCTTGTGGAATGGCGTTTTTACCATCAAAGATGGTATAAGAGAATGGAATGTGACAGAGTGACCATACTACATAAGCAGTATAATCAGGAAGAACGTCTTCCTCAGAGTTAAGACTATCTTTCATATTATAAAAACCGGCGATGATATATCCTTTTGTTTCAAACGCCGCTTCATACTTCTCTTGAAAATCATCAAAAAAATCATCAACATCTTCAGGCTCTTCAAAAGGTATTTCAAAGTTCATCATGGTTTTATCTGCATAACCTTGAAGCTCTGTGTATGTTTTTACGGCTTTTGGATACTTTGTTTCTATAGCGTTATCAAGAGGATTAAACATTTTAGTGAAAGTATCTCTTACTTGCTTATCTGTAATTTGTAAAACATCAAGAGCGGCTGCTGGCGTTATATGCGTAATTACGGTTTTATTCTCACTTTTTTTTCTGTATATAACTAGGTTGAATGGAGTAAAACCTCCGATTCTTGGATCCTTGTTCATAAGCGGTCTTGCTATGCTATCGTTAACCAAAGAAGAGAAAGAGAGTTGGTTTAGGTAGGTTGCTCCAACCTGTTTTTCATAAACAACATTTACATTGTGGTGAGGGTCGTTAAGATAAAAACCAACCTCTTCAGTACCATCTTTAGAGAAGTTAAAGAAGTCTTTATCTATATCACCTTCTACAGTGTACTCTACTGCAAGTTTAGTGTTGTTGCTTGGCACAAAAGCTTCGGCACTACTAAGTGATACCAATAGGGTCGCTGAGAGTGTAAGTGTGGTAAGAAGTTTTTTAAAGTGTGTCATATGTTCCTCATCTATCTATAATTAAAAAAAAGCTATATACTACTTAAATAGTACATAGCTTTTTTGAATTTTTGCATTAGCATACAGCTTGTGTATGCTAATAGTTTATAGAGATTACTCAGTCATCTCGTTAAGGATGTTCTCAATCATACCTTGAGCTTCACGAAGAGGAGCGATAGACTCCTCGTCCGCGATATCCAAAGTAGTGATCCAGTTATCAACTGATAAGAATCCCATGTACATTTTATCTTCACCTTTCTTTTTGTAAAGGTAGAAAGAACATGGAGCCCAAGCACCAGCTTCAGGGTGAAGTTTTGATACTGGGTAGATTACATCAAATTTACAGATAGAGTAAGTGTGATAGTAGTCATAAACGCCAGTATAACCAGCATCATCAAAGATCTCTTCTTGAAGGTTAGTGTAGTTAGGCATTAAGAATCCTAAAGGCTCCATTTCACCTTCAAACTCAGCTTCAAACTCTTCGATGAAATCTTCAGGAGATTGACCATCTAAATCAAGCTCAGCTACAAAGTTTGTAGCAAGTGTCTTGTTAGGAAATTTAACTGTATGGTCTAAATCAACTAGTTTACCATTTGGCATTGCAGTTTTCAGTGCTTTCGTGATTAGATCCGCATAAGCGATTAAGTCTGTATCAGTTACTGGCATTCCGATTGCTCTAGCCATTCCATCGATAGTTAAAGTAGAAACATTCATGCTTCCATCTTTACCTTCCCAAATAGACATAGTAAGTGGAGTTAATGCTCCAAAGTTCGGGTATTTTTTGACAAGTTTAAGCGTTAAGTCGTTATTAACGTACATTGCAAGATTGTATACGTTGTAGTGTAGAGTTTTAAATCTAGTTTTGAATGGCTTGTTCATGTCATTGTTACCAGGTACACTTAAACCAACTGAATCAAAAGCAGCCTCAATAGTTTTAGTAGTTACTTTACCGTCAGCATTTGGAGTAGAGAACACTTGTACGTTTTGGATTTTTTTAGGTTTTGCTGGAGCTGTCGCTTCACCGTTACAACCAACTATTGACATTGCTACAAGAGCAGCTATTATTAGTGCAGAGATTTTTTTCATATTTATTCCTTTTAATGAAAATTTTATGTTTGATTTTATCATCATTTATATATAAATTATATTAATAATTTAAAATTTCGACCTTATCACCTATTTCTATTTCAGAATTTCCCTTTATTACCTTAGCAAATATTCCTCTGTCGTTTTTGAGAAGCTTAGGGAGTTTTGAGTTAACAGTTGTTAAGCCTTTGCAGAGTGTACAAGGCTGAGTGATTTCTAACTCTGTATTTCCTATAGTAATGCGATCACCATTTACTAATGAGTAAGGATTGATATCAATCAAAATATTTTCACCTAGAACTCCAGCTTCTAGATCTATACCATTTTTTTGGCTTAAATCATAACTATCTTGCGATGTAAGTAGAATAGATCGCATAGGGTTTTTATCATAAAACTTATCATTTATGATTCCGGCTGGGTCGACTGAAATTTTTTGCATAGTTTTGCGAGTTTTATTTTCATCATTTAGTGTAGTGAATAGTTTTAAGACTTTACCTGTCATTAGTAGTACCTTTTAATAAATACAGTTTGTAGGGTATATTTGGAAAATTGAATTAGTTATTTTCTGAGTGAGTATAGAAGTTTGAAGAACTTCACAGATGATAGAGTCTTAAATAAAAATCTATCATCTGTAGAAGTGTGGTTAAATTAATCTATATAAGCTGCGAAGCTTACTACTTAATTTTACCTTTACCTTTACCAGTTCCACCTTTACGGTCAACCCAGTTCATAAGTAGTTTATCGCCTTTTTTAATTCCTTCACCTTTGAATTGGAATTTGAAAATAGGATTTTTAGAAAGAAACTGAGATGTAGACATCTCGATAACAGTCTCACCATTAACAGTTCCAGTCATGTATGTGATGAAGTTAGCATTTTCTCTATCGCCAGTTTTCTTCTCCATCATGTTATATGTACTCATTTCGTGTTTAGCCATAGCTTTTACTTTAACAACACCATTTTTTAATTTTGCTTTTACTTTCATAATTTACCTTTAATTATTAATTTTTTATTGTTTTGTAAAAGGATTAACCTTCACATCCACCAAGTGCAACATCTAGAGTCTTCTTAGCAGCATATAACTTACCATCAGTACCTTCAGCAACGATTGTGATAGTACCTGATTTACCCATTTTGATTTTAACTGAGTAGTTGTTGATACTATACTTGTTTGTTGTAACAGCCATTACAGCAGCTTCCGGATTTGCATCTTGGAATACTGCAATTGATTTGATATCTAATGAAGTTGAAAAGTCAACAGGGATTGCTCCACCATTACTTGCAACATCTGGAGCTGTTAATTTAACACCTTCCATTACTAGGTCAGTTGAACCGTACATTGCTTTGATAGACTCATCAACAGTGTGAGCTGACCATACAGCTGGTCTAGTCTTTCTATAATCTTCTGCTTTTACACTTGCAGGTACAACTGCTAGTGCTAATGCACCTAGAGTCATACTTAAAAATTTTCTTCTTTCCATAATTATTCCTTTATTTGGTTTTATTTACCGTTGATTAAGTAATCAACAACTGATTTAAAGTCTGCATCTGAAAGTGTAGATCCACCTTTAGGAGGCATACCACCATCTGTACCATTGATACCGTTTGCATAAACTTTATCCATACCTTTTGCACTGTATGCAGCCCAGTCAGAAGTAGCACCAAAACCTGGTCCTACACCATTTCCGTGACACATCGCACAGTTATCAGCATAAACAGCTTTTACATCAAGAGCAGCTTCTTCTTTTGGAAGACTTCTAGTACTATCCATTGGTGGTAAGAAATCTTTAATACCACCATTTTGAATACGTCTAATTTTAACAGTCTCTTTTTGACAATCAGTCATACAACGCTCAGCACCTTTATTAAGGTTAAGTGCACCAAAGTTAGTCGGATTAGCATAGTATGCACGAACACGTTTAAGTGAATCTGGACCATCAATATTTGGCTCAAAACCATCTACATTAGGCATTTTGATTTTTAAGAATTTCTCACGATCAAGAACATACTCATCATCAACTTCTTCACCATCAATTGACATCTCATTAATATTAAGAATATATGCACTTAATGCATAAACTTCATCATCACTTAATGTTTTTGATTTTGGATGAGGCATACCATCTCTAATGTACCACCATAGTGTACTAACTTGTGGCCAGTATGAACCAAATACACGTACAGGGCCATCAGCTTCAGGATCTTTCCATCTGTTGTTAGTAAGTGTTTTTTGCATCTCTGCAGCTTCACCTTTAGAAAGAGATGGATATCCACCACCACCTGAACCAAAGTCACCGTGACATGATACACATTGTGCTTCATAAATCTCTTCACCCTCTTCAACAGAACCACTACCTTCTGGTAAACCAGTTCCATCAGGCATAACATCCATATCCCATGCAGCTAGTTCATTAGCAGTTGGAACACGTCCATTTGTATATCCACCATTAAGTGAGTCTGTATTTACAAAGTAAGGTCCAGTTTTATTATCTTGAATTGGGTAAACAAGACCACCATCAACAGTTGGCATTCCATTTACTTCTGTAGTACCAGTTGATGTTGAGCTTCCACCCATACAACCAGCTGTAATTACAGCTAAAGCAGCCGCTGCTGAAGCAGTAATAATTAATTTACGATCTAATTTGAACATGATTTACTTCTCCTGTAGCTGTTACTTCCCAAGTCTCTACTGCATTTCTGTGGTATACAGACTCAACACCCATAACACCAACTTCTTGATCTATAGTAGGTTGAATATATCCTGCATCATCCATAGCACGAGATGTTAACAGAAGTTGATCACCTTTTTTGTATGTATGCATGTAAGACCAACGAGTCCATGATTTTGGAAGTACTAAACCTTTAAGTTTAGCTTCTTTATAGTTTCTACCACCATCAAGTGAAAAATCAACACCAGTAATAGTTCCCATACCTGACCATGCAAGACCTTCAATCTCAACTAAATCACCATCTTGTAAGTCTTTCCAGTCAATTTCTGGAGAAGGAGATGTAACAGTAGAGTTTACTTCATTTGCATAGAAGTGTTGAATAGCTTTACCAGTTGGTTTAAGTGCAGTGTACTTAGAAGTCTCTTCTTTACAGTACCATGGCTCAGAAGCAAATTCTAAACGCTTTAGCCATTTAACACATAAGTTACCTTCCCAACCTGGAAGAAGGATACGTACTGGGTAGCCTTGCTCTGGACGAAGTGCTTCACCATTTTGTCCCCAAACGATCATAGCATCGTCAAGAACTTTATCAACAGGAATCGTTCTACCCATTTCAGAGTTATCAGAACCTTCAGCAAGCATCCATTGTGCTTCTGGTTTAAGACCTAAGTCTTCTAAGATAGTTTTGATGTATACACCAGTCCATTCAGCAGAAGACATAAAACCTTTTGCGAATTGAACAGAGTTAAACTGAGGCCCTCTCCACTCTTGTCCACCATTTGCTGGACACTCAATAAAGTGAGTACGAGTTACAGAAGGGTATCTTTTTAGTTGCTCTAAAGTAAGAACAATAGGCTTCTCAACAAGACCGTGAATCATCAAACGGTACTCTGCTGGATCTACATGTGCAACACCACCATGTGAACGAGAGAAAAATAGACCATTTGGTGTAATGATTCCCATTGACTCTTGAATAGGTGTTACTGCGATTGAAGCTCTGTAGTTACCAGAAGCTAGTAGTTTCGTGTTTCTTCTTAGTACATTGTGCTCATACTTAGATGGAAGACCATATCTATTTTTAGTTACCGGATCACCCCAGTTTTGTCCCCATGGAACATGATGCATTATTGCAGGATCATCAGCTCTAGCGTTTGATGATACTAAAGATGTTCCAGCTATAGCAGTTACTGACATAGCTGCTTTTTTGAAAAAATCTCTTCTGCCAATTTCTTGATTAGATTCTTTATTATCCACATTTTCTCCTTTAAAGGTTGTTATTGCTTATATTTTTTATTGTTATCTACTCTGATTATGATAAAACAAAGTATTTTGCCTACATATTATGCCACAGTATACTTAATAGAAAATTTATAGGGAAGTAGAAAGGAATCATTTATGAGATAAAAATGTGATATTTGGGAGTTTTGACTCTTTTATTGTTACTAAGTGAAACATTAAAAAAGTCTCTACTTTTCGATTATACCTAGTATAAGATAGTTATTACTCTTTGTATCTAGATAAAATACTATTGTAAAGTTCTCATGTTCAATATCTTTAATATTTTCGTTATTAAAGTAAATCGACTTTTTATACTTATGTGCTTTTGTGGGCATATTGATTAGAATTGTATCAAGGTAGAGTTTAAAACTCTTTGTTGCTTGTAAGTCTTCATCTGAAAACTTTTGAAGAATTGTTTTTAACTGCTCTTCATAAAGTGGTGTACAAAGTATATTCATTACTTCTCTTTAGTGGCTAACCAAAGAGAAACCTCTTTCATGCTATTTGAAAGAGGTTTTGCTTTTGACTTATTGTCTTTGTAGAGGTTCAACTCTTTTTGCATAGCAGTTATAAACTCTTTTTTTTCCACTTTATTTACTCGTCTTCACTTGTTTGAGTTTTTGGTGGATTACCATACATTGCTTCTATTTCCTCATCGAGCATTTTGATGTCATCTATAGCATCTTCATATGCTTCAAGCTTTCCTTCGTCATCTTCTACTTCTTCTGCATTAGCTGCTGCTTCAGTTAGTGAGTCCATTATCATATAAGATTTAAATGGTGTTCCATGATTGTAAACTATTTCACCACCAAGTTTACCTTGAAACATTGTTACAGCAGAAATAGCTACAAGAAGTAACACTGCTACTACTTGGATAAGATGCTTTTGAAGTTTACATGCAACAAGTTGAATGACAGCAACGATACTTAGTGCAATTGCTAAGTAGAGTCCTAAATTTTTATGAGTAATAAGAGTTGCTTGACCAGCTTCACTTAAATAGTCATATATTTGTGGTCCAGCTTGCGAACCTGTGTACCAAACACCAATCATGGCTAATGCACTAACTAGCGTTATACGAGAAGTGATTTTAGACATTGTTTCTGTTTTAACGATAAGGTAAGCGATACCAAAAACTGCGGCTACTATTGGTAGCACCATTGCGAAGTGAGCTGTTGCTGGGTGTAACATCATATTATTGTCCTTTTATAATTGGAATTATATATTAATTATTATAGCAGATATTTACTCTATTATAATAATTTATTATTTTAAATTATTTTTTATCAATAGCATCTTTAGCTGATTTGATAGCACTTCCTAATGCAACTCTTGCTACACCTAAAGCTTGAATACCCATACGTTTTGCTTCTTGTGCTTGAGGAGACTTCATTGCACTGTCTGCTTTTTTAACAGCATTTTTTGCAAATGAAGAGAATTTACTTTTCATGATTTCTGCAGTCTCTTTTGAGATGTGTACTAACTCTTCAAGGTCATATGACATAGCTGAGTTTAAGTCAAGGAGTACCTTTCTTGTAGTAGCTGAAGTTAATGATGCCTGTGTGATTACAACTTGAGAGAAAAGAGTATCAGTTTGGTTCAGATCTTCCATGATAGTATCATAATCTTCTATAAGTATATGTTTCGCTTCTACAGGCATAAACTCAAGACGATCTTTAAATCTATCTATAGATTTTATAAGACCTGTTCTCATACCTTTAAGCGTTGAACTTAAAATTTTCTCTGCACGGTTTGGTGTTGCTTCAGCTATATCTATCGCAGCAACAAGTATGGTAGAGAGTATTTTTCTCACACGTATAGTGTTAAGTGAACCCTCTTTAATAGACTCAAATGTAATCTCTTTAATAACTTCGGTAGCTGATTCGAAAATATCTCTATCATTTCCTTTTTCTAAAGCTGTGATAAGTGCTGATTCTACCATCTCGCTTAGTATGTCATAAAGGTCAATTGATTGGAGTTTTATTTGATGTAGTTTTGAGAGTGCACCTTCATTATCTGACATCTCTGTCTCTAAGGCATTAAAAATTTCATACTTTGAGTTTTGTAGTGCTTCAGATTTCTTTTCAAGTTCTCGCTCAAGCTCTTCTTTTTTGTTTAAAAGTTCTTGTAGATCACTTTGTAGATTTTGTGTTTCCGTAGCTATGATAGTTGTCGCTACAGTTTTCATATCATCAAGTGATAGAGTATCCACTTCTATCTTAGAATCATTTATAGCTGAGGAAACCCTTTTATCTAAACTTTTAAGTCTTTTGTTATAGTTAGTTGTTAAATCATTTTCTATTGTGTTTTCTTGCATTTGAGAATCCTTATTATAGTACCATTTTGATAGCTTGATGTTTTTTGAGTGCCTCAAAAATAAATGTTCTATCATCTTCATTATGAACCAAGAGATCGAGATTCATACTTGTGTATTTACCTGTTTTAGACTTGTTAGAAGATGTAACCTTGTGTTCTCTTTCATCGATTACGTCTCTAATCGCTTGCTTGAGTGCTGCCTCTTCAGATGCTATAACTTTATAGCACCAATTACAAGGATACTCTAAAACGATTTTTTTCTCACTATCGTTTAAAATCTCCATTCTTGCCTCCTGATTTTTCTTCAAGTTGTACATTACGAATAATCATACCTTTATCTATAGCTTTAACCATATCATAAATAGTTAAAAGCCCAATACTTGTTCCTGTGAGTGCTTCCATCTCAACACCTGTTTGACCAGTAAGTTTTGTAGTTACTGTAAGTTTAAATCCTGGAAGGGACGGTAGCTCTTCTACATCACAGTTTATTCCGCTTAGGTTTAATGGGTGACACATAGGGATAAGAGTGCTTGTTTGTTTCACTCCCATAATAGCTGCGATCACTGCAGTTTGTAAAACAGGCCCTTTTTTATTGTTTTCGCTTACTATATTTGTGTAAGCTTCTTGACTCATCTCTATTATTCCACTTGCAACAGCGATTCTAGTAGTTTGGTTTTTATCTGAAACATCAACCATTTTTGGTCTTTGATTTTCATCTAGATGTGTTAGGTTCATTTATAATCTTTTTTTATTTTTTACTATTATAGCAAAGTGGTGTTAACTATTTATAAGAGAAAGTGCTTTTTTGTATTCGTGTGGATGATTCAGGTTTGCAAAGGGAGCATCATTTGTAAAGTCAATATATTGAGTATTAGACTCTCCCAGTAAAAATCCAAGTTTATGATTTGAAGTTTTTAACATATCATTAAAACTTGACTCTAGAGAGCTATGATAGATACCACATAAAGGTTCTATACCATTAGGTGTTCTAGCAATTGTTGCATCAAAGGTGGAGTTATCATTAGAAACTATTTTTTTAATAGTCTTTAGATCTATAAAGGGGGAGTCGACACTAATTACAAAAAAACTTTCTTGTTCAAGCTTTTTAAATGAGGAAGCAAATCCAAGTGTTGGAGCATAGACTTCAGTATGGTTTACATCCTCTATAAAGTTAGCATCAAAATCAAATTTATTTTTATTTTTACAAGATATATAAACATGGGAGAAAATTTTTGAGAGTCGGGAGTATTGAAACTCTGTAAGTGTTTTGTATTCACCAAATGGGAGAAGAGCTTTGTCTTCACCCATTCTAGAGCTTTTCCCACCTGCAAAGATGACACAGGGGATAGAAAGCATCTAGTTTCTTGTAAGTTCTGCTTCGATACGTCTGTTTTGAGCACGACCTTCTGCAGTTGCGTTATCAGCTATTGGACTTGCTTCACCTTTACCTTCATAAGAGAGTTGAGAAGCTTTAGCACCTTTTGACTCTAGGTCAGATACAACCGCTGCAGCTCTCTTTTGAGAAAGTTTTTGATTGTAAGCAGCACTACCTCTGCTATCTGTGTAACCTATAATCTTAGCACTGTAGTTACTGTTTTGTTTTAAGAAATCAGCATATTTTTGAATCTTTGCTTCAGAAGCTGGTTTGATAGCATCTGAGTTGTTTTCAAAATTTACATTTAAAGGAAGAGTGTGAGGACAACCGTCACTGTTTACAGCTGCACCAACTACTGTATTTGGACAGAGGTCATTTGCATTTAAAACACCATCGTTATCTGTGTCTACTGAACAACCATTTGCATCAACTTTAGTGCCAACTTCAGTTGCAGGACAATTGTCTTTAGAGTTTACAACTCCATCTTTGTCATCATCAAGTTCACAACCCATAGCATCAACTTTTACACCAGCAAGAGTAGATGGACATTTATCAGCATCATTTAAAACACCATCTTTATCGTCATCCATTACAACTACTGCAGCAGCTAC
>JAYEJR010000193.1:0-13909 GCA_034660715.1 Campylobacterota bacterium
CAACAAATGGAGAGATTACCTCAAGTATTTTTACTTGTCTTTTTTTCTCCTCTTTTACCTTATAGCGCTGTTGCACTACTGAAAGCTCACCCATTTGTGCCATTTCATCTTCATCACCAAGAGTATTCCCATCACTACTTACAAGCATTACACTCGATGATGTTAGTTTAGGTACAGCAGCAGAAACAAGGTTTTTGATTCCTCTTATCTGTTTGGAAGACAAGTTTCTTCCCTCAACCATTTCAACCATTACAGAAGCAGTTGGAGCAACCTGTTTTGATACAAACAGTGTCTCTTTTGGAAGTGCTAAACTTACTGATGCACTCTCTATTGGTGAAAGTGCATTTATAGTACGAGAGAGTTCACCCTCTAGTGCACGTAGATGTTTAATTTTTTGATCAAAAGAAGTTGCTCCAAACTCCTGTTTATCAAAAAGTTCAAAACCCACACCACTATCTTTAGGAATCCCTAAAGAGGCTATGTTTATTCTCTCTTTATAAACAACATTTTTAGGAACTTTAATGACATTGTTTTCAGCAATTTCGTAAGGAATACTATCTTTTTCAAGTTGTTCTACTACTTTTGCAGCATCACTTGACGATAGAGAATCAAATAAGACTTCATACTTACTTATTTCATTTTTTTGTGCAGTAAACACAACTAAAAATATTAAAAATGCCACTATCCCGATAACGGCAGCAGAAATAATAATTTTTTGCTGTTTACTTAGCTTCGAGTAAACAATTACAAGTTGTGAAAAAAGTACCTTAAAATCCATTAACTTCTCATTTTAAATTTATAATAATTTTGTAATTAGTTCAAAGAAACGACTATTTTGTTTCTCAGTTCCAACAGTTACACGAATAGCATTCATTCCGTATCCACTAAGGTTCCTAACTATCATACCTTGTTGTAATAATGCATCAGCAATTTGTGTAGAGTTTCTTGATTTGTCAAAACAGAGTGTTACAAAGTTTGTATAACTCTCTATTATATCTATTTTTTGCGATGATGCAAACTCTTCATAGCGTTTCATCTCTTTAAAATTTAAAGCGATACTATTGTTTACAAACTCTTCATCTTCTAATGCGATACTAGCAGCTTCTAGAGATAGGGTTGTAATGTTAAATGGAGGTCTTAACTTATAAAGTTCTTTAATGATGTTAGCATCAGATATTCCATATCCAACTCTCATTCCACCTAATCCATAGGCTTTAGAAAAAGTACCTAGGTAGATTACATTTGAAAATCTTGCAATTAACTCTTTAGGTGATACACTCTTAGTACTATCTTTAAATCTTGTATACTCCATATATGCACCATCAACCACAACAAGTGTCTCTTCATCAACTTTTGCTATAAAGTCAAACATTGCTTGTGCATCAATTGCATCGCCTGTAGGATTGTTTGGTGTACATAAAAATATAATAGAAGGTTTCTCTTTTTTATATAGTTCATAAAACTCATCAAGGTTGTGTTCCTGAGACTCTGTACGAATAACCTCTGCACCTATATGCTTAGCATAAATCTCATACATTGCAAATGTAACACTATTCATCAAAATTTTTGAGTTAGAATCTGCTTTTGCATGCATGACAAACTCTATTACTTGGTCACTACCACTTCCTATGATTAGATTATTCTCATCTAGTTCATACTTGTTTGATAATCCCGACTTTAATTTTGTCATACTATCATCTGGATAAAGAGCCATTTTTGACACTATATCTACTACAGACTCTTGCACCTTTGGTGAACAGCCGTATGGATTCTCGTTTGATGCAAGTTTAATGATATCTTCTGGTTTGATACCAAATTCACGAACTACAAGCTCTATTGGTTTACCAGCTTCATATGTTCTAATAGTTTCTAGTTTTTTGTTAAATTTCAACTCTCACCCTTTACACAAGAACCAAGCCATTTATTCTTTTCCATTTTCAACTTTCTCCCTTTACATAAGAACCAAGCCATGTTACTTCGCCCTCGTGCTTTTTCAATATATTTTGTATTTTCTCTTCATCTATATGCCCAAAGAAGTCTATATAGAACCAGTAGTCAAATCCACCATCTTTGTCTTTAGATGGACGAGACTCGATTTTAGATAAATTTATTTTTTCTTCATCAAAGTCTTGTAGGAAATGAACAAGTGCTCCAGCCTCTACGGCATCATTTAAACGTACTAAAATCGATGTTTTATCATTACCACTGATAGCGTTTTTAAAGTCACTCAAAATTACAAAACGTGTTGCATTATCATGTTCATCTTCAATGTTCTCAAACATTGTTGGGACACCATAAAGTTTTGCTGCTATATGAGAACATATAGCAGCTGAACTCTCATCTTCTGCAGCAAGGATAGCTGCCTTTGCAGTTGAATCAACTGGTATTTGCTCTATATCATTAAAACCATGTTCACTTAAAAACTCACGACACTGTCCAAAGCCCTTATCTTTTGAGTAAATTCTTTTAATATCTGAGAGTTTATTTGCTTTTGTTGCAAACGCCACATGAATAGGCATGTAAAGTTCAGCCACAATCTTTACTGTTGACTTTGATAGTAGGTCCAATGTTTCACCAACTATTCCATCACGAGAGTTCTCGATAGGTACAACACCGAACTTAGCTCGTTTAGATTCAAGTGTCTTAAACACAGTCTCTATAGAGTTTAAAGAGAGGTAGTCACTCATAGCCCCAAAACGACTCTCAGCAGCTTGATGAGTAAAACTTCCTTCAGGACCAAGATAAGCTATAAGTTCTGGAAGTTCTAAGTTACGAGATACTGCAAATACTTCTAAGTAAATAGCTTCAATCGCACTAGCGTTTAACAGACCATTTTGTTCTTTACTTACTTTAGTAAGTCTTTGAATAATAGCTTTTTCACGTTCAGGTCTATATATAGCACCACCCGTATCACTTTTAATCTCACCAACTCTCTCAACGACACGCATTCGTCTGTTTAAAAGTTCTAGTATCTCATTGTCTATACTGTCGATTGTATCTCTACAGTCATCTAATGTTTCCCATTGACTACTACTCATAATTTCTCCTTCTATCCTAATAACTTATGCTCAAATATATCCTGCATATCAGCATATATAAAGTCTGGTTTTAGAGCTTCTTCTAAGTGAGGTACTATTTCATCAGCAGTTTTGTACTTACCACTTGTAACAAAAACTGTCTCCATCCCCATCTCTTTTGCACCGCCAAGATCACCTTTAACATCATCACTAATCATTGTAATATCACTAAAGCCTGCTTTGTGTTGCTGTTTTTGTAGTCTCATAAGTGCTTCATCATAGAATGCAACACTCGGTTTACCAACTACACTATAGCTACAACTTGTTGCAAACTCTAACATCTTTAAAATAGCTCCAACTCCAGGATAGCGTTTAGAGTTTTTTGCATAAATAGATGTTTCATGCATACCTACTAAGTTTGCTCCTGCAAGTAAAAAGTCTATCATTTGTGCATATTCTAAAGACGAAAAATCCTCTTTTATAGCGATCAAAACTGTTTTAGGAGTTTCATAATTAGGTTTGTATTCCATACTTTTAAGAGTTTTTAAAAACTCATCTGCACCATATGCCGCAACAGCTTCTTTAGAAACTCTCTCTTCTAAAAGCATCAAAGGGTCAAGATACTTCTCAAAACTAAAGTTAAACCCTAGAGAGTTTAAAAATGCATGAAAATCTCTCGATGCCTTTTTAGTGTTATTTGTTACTATCATGTAGGGAATGTTTTGCTCATTAAGTTCATTTATGAACTCTATACTTCCACGAATCGGACTTTTGTCTTCATCACTGATAAGAGTACCTTGAACATCAATGAAATACATTTTTTACTACTTCTCCAGAAACTCTTGCTCTAAGGCAATAAGGTCTTCAAAACTCTCTCGTCTTCTAATAAGTCTATCATTTCCATTTTCTATAGCTACTTCGGCACTACGTCCACGAGTGTTATAGTTACTACCCATACCAAAACCATATGCCCCTGCACTATGAACAACGACAAGGTCATTATGAGCTAACTCTGGAAGTGGATAATCTTTTGCAAAGAAGTCTCCACTCTCACAGACAGGTCCTACTATATCAACAGGACGATTCTCACCCGTTGCATCAGTAATAGCTTCTATCTTGTGATAAGCACTATAAAGAGCTGGACGAAGAAGGTCATTCATCGCACCATCTATTACTACAAATTTTTTCTCACCATTTTGCTTCTCATAAAGAACTTTAGAGATGAAGTATCCTGCGTTTGCTGTCAAAAAACGACCCGGTTCACAAAGGATAGTCAAGTCAAGAGCAGTTAAACAGCCTAATATTGCTTGAGCATAGTCATAAGGTTTAATCGTAGTCTCATCGTTATATTTGATTCCAAGACCACCGCCTATATCAAAAAACTTTAACTCAATCTTGATACCCGCTAATGAACGTACAAGATCAGCTACAATCTCAGCAGACTCACGAATTGGTGTTAACTCAGTAAGTTGAGAACCTATGTGAAAGTGAATTCCTACAGGATCTAAATGCTCTGAGTTATTAGCCATGATATACATACGTTTTGCAGTTCCTAAATCAACTCCAAACTTGTTATCATGTAGACCAGTTGAGATATAAGGGTGTGTTTGAGGATCAATGTTTGGATTTACTCTGATACTGATTCGAGATACTTTGTTAAGTTCTTTAGCCATTAGCTCTACACGATCAAGTTCAGCTGCACTCTCAACATTGATATATAAAATATCTTTTTCGATTGCCTCACGAATCTCATCATCAGTTTTACCAACACCTGAGAAAATAATTTTATAAGCAGGAATACCAGCTAAAAAGGCACGTCTTACTTCACCTATAGAAACACAATCAGCACCACTTCCCATTTTCGCGAAGTGTTTAACAACACTAAGATTTGAGTTCGCTTTTACAGCATAAGCGAGAATAGATTTTCTACCCTTGAAAGCTTCTTTTAGCTCGTTAAACTGAGCAGACATATAGTCAAAGTCATAAACATATAATGGTGTTTTGTATTGTTGTGCAAGTGCTTTAAAGTCAATCATTTAAAAAATTCCGAATTCTTTTTTAAGTGATTTTATCTAAAAAGTGCTTATAAGGGTGTTAAGACTAAAATTATGTGGCTGCTCTGTACTTATACCACTGTCTTAATGCTACAAAAAAGAGTAGTACAACAGGTGCTATAACCCCTATTTCACTTGGTATTGTTTTATTATTTGAGAGCTCTATTAACATAAATAAAAGACCCCATATTAAGAGTGTTGCAAGTATCGCACCGAAGCTAAAAAGAGAAACATTTAAAAATCGAACACTTACAGGAACAAAGAAAAAGATGATAACTATAAGACAAGGAACAAAAAGAGGATAGATAAAGATCTTGTAAAGTGCTCCTTTAATACTACTTGTATTTATATTTTGCTCATTCAAAAGCAGTATTGCATCAATCGCATCTTTAATAGTAAAATTCACTTTTCCTTCATAAACTTGATCGAGTATTTTTGGACGGAAGCCTTCTAGTATCTTTAAATCATTAGAATTTTTAATATTTATGCCATCTGAAGAAAAACTCAAATCATCAGGTTTTTTTATAACATCAGCTTCACTTATATGCCAAAACCCATCTCTATATGATGCTTCAGTAGCAACTAAAACCTCTTTTAATGAGTTCTCATTTACACTAAAAACACGAACATTTTCTGCCTTTTCTTGAAGAGGTAGCATCTTTGAGAAATAGACATACTGACCTTTATATATAAAAAAAAGATCTCGAGTCGGACTTAAATACTGCGAGTTTTTGCGGATATTATTAGAAAACTCATCAGCACGAGCGAAACTAGACCATGAATGAAGAGAGATAAAGAGTAAAACTATGACAGATGAGACAACAACAAAGGGGCGTAAGACATCTACTCTTGAGTATCCTAGCGAATAAAATGATACTAAGGCATTTGATCTTATCAAGTGTATTTTCGTACTGATCATAGCAAATACAAGTGCAAGAGGAAGAAGCATATCAATTGCGAAAAAAGATTTATAAACAAGATAGATTAAAAGAAGGTTTGCTGAAGATGAGAGTCCATCTGCATTTCCCATATAATCAAAGCCAACCATAAAGGCGATTAAAGCCCCCATAATCACAAAAAAATATTTTAGATAGTGGAATGATATATACTTAAATGCTAACATAAAGCAGCTTTTTTTGCATAAATAGAGCTTGTATCCTCCATCGAGTTTTTTAGTAAAAACTCAACTGCATCACATGTCTCTTCTATCCATGAGTCTATGTGCTTTTTTTGAGTATCATCAAACTCACCCAAGACATAAGAAGAGACTTCTCCTTTATGTTCGGGCTTCCCAATACCCATTCGTACTCTTATATATTCTCGTGTTATCTTAGAGTCTATTGACTTAAGCCCATTGTGACCACCATGACCACCTGCTTTTTTAAAACGCAGGCTACCAAAAGGAAGATCTAAATCATCATGTATTACAACAACCTCATCTACTTTGTAGAAGTTTTTCACCTTAATAACACTATCACCAGATAGATTCATAAAAGTTTGTGGTTTTAATAAAAAATGATTTTGGAATTTATAACATTCACCTAAGAATGATGAAGAAGTAACATCTCTTGCATTAAATCTTTTAATGAGAGAATCTATAACCATAAAACCTATATTATGGCGAGTCTGTTCATAGTCGGAACCAGGGTTCCCAAGTCCGACTAATAACATAATTATTTTGCTTTAATGATACTTACTAAAGCAACACGATCAGCATCTAATATAGTTACATTAGGAATAGCATCTAAATCACGAACAAGTCTAGAATCACCTGTATCCATTGGAGTAACATCGATTACTATACTATTAGGAAGGTTTTCCGGTGTACATTTTACTGTTAAACGTGGTTTAGCAATATGAACAAGACCTTTGTTTTTAAGACCTAGTGCTTCACCAACTGGTACAACTGGAATGTTATAAGTAGTTGCAACACCTGGTTGCGCTACCATTAAATCAACATGTAAAAGAGCACCAGTTACTGCGTGCGCTTCATAAGACTGAACTACAACTTTCATCTCTTTACCAGCTATGTTTACTTCAAATGCAACAGTCTCTTTGTTACGAACTGTACGTACATATTCATTCATTTTGAATGCAGCATTGATATTCTCAAGACCTTTTCCGTAAACGTTCGCAATTAGATAACCATCACGGCGTAGTGCTTTAGTAGCACCTGTGCTCATACTCTCTCTAATTATACCTTCTAACATATAGAATCCTTGTGTTTTTAAAATGGCTGAAATTATACCCAACTAAGATTTAAAATTTACTTTAAATCAAAAATATCTGTATCGTCCGTTGATATCTGAGTAGTTTCTTTGTTTTGTGTGTTTTCTCCAGCTTTTCCACTTGTTAAACCACTAATCTTAAGCTCCAGGTCAGATGCACTTGTAGCATTTTTCATAGCTTGTTCTTTGGATATGATGCCTTCGTTATAGAGGTCTAGTATAGACTGATCAAAACTTTGTGACTTGTAGTGCTCTTTTCCAGCTTCAATAGCATCACGAATTTCGTAATCACGATTTTCCATGATAAGCTTTTCTATCCTTGGTGTTCTAACAAGAACCTCCATAGCAGCACGACGTCCTCCATCAACAGTTGGAACTAGTCTTTGAGAAACAACCCCCTGTATAACACCAGCAACTGAAATACGAACACGATTCTGCTCATCTGTTGGAAACTGTGCGATAATACGGTTAATAGTCTCTTTAGCATCAATAGTGTGGAGAGTTGAGAAAACTAAGTGTCCAGTATCCGCTGCGTGAAGTGCAAGATTAATCGTCTCTTTATCACGCATTTCCCCAACTAGAATAATATCTGGATCTTCACGAAGAGCAGCACGAAGTGCCGTACCAAAAGAGGCAGTATCTTGTCCAACCGAACGCTGGTTAATGATACAACCTCTATCTTTATGAACAAACTCGATAGGATCTTCAATAGTAATAATATGCTGTTTTTTCTTAAGATTTATTTCATTAATAAGTGCGGCTAAGGTTGTAGACTTACCACTACCCGTAACTCCAGTTACTAAAACAAGTCCACGATCTTTTTTAGTAAAACTTCTAACGATATCTGGAAGGTGTAACTCATCTAATGAAGGGATCTTTACAGGAATAACACGAAAAACTGCTGAAATGCCATCCATTTGAAAAAAGATATTTACACGGAAACGATTGTTCTCATCAAAAGGATAAACAAGGTCAAGCTCTTTATTCTCTACAAATTCAGCAAACCTTCCTTTTAGTAGCTCTTTTGCAAAAGTCATTGCGTCCTCTTTTGAGAGTATTCCACCAGAGAACTGAACTATATTTCCATTTATACGAGTGCGTATTACAGCATTTGCTTTTATATGGAGGTCACTTCCTCCAACTTCGATCATTTTTTTCAGATGAACACGTACTTTTTTTAACTGCTCAAATGTTAACTTACTGACATCTATGTCTGTATTCATAATGACTCCAGTATATCTTTAAATGCATCTTTAAACGCCACTAATCCATCTTCTATCTGCTTATCAAGAACTGCATCAAAGTCAATTCCCAGTGCTGAGATTTTGTTAAAGTGAGCATCGATTACATCTTTAGATATTGGAAGTTCACTCTTTTTAGCTCCATTTTCCTTATAAGCTAAAATAGTTTCAACTGGAGCCGTGTTAACACTGTTAAATGCTAAAAGTTTTTCTACATAATAATGAGCAGGTAGAGAGTCATCCTTCACTCCTGTGCTTGCAAATAGTGTTCTACATCCACTAACACCCATCTGTTCTATCGTCGCATAGATAGCAGCACTATTGTAGATACCACTGAGTGCAGTCTCTAATCCATTTTTAGCTAACTGGGCATCTAGTGCACGGTCAACACGTGAGACAAATATACTAATAACAGTATCTACTTTTTTATCGTACTTATATACACCACGCTTAAAAGCATTTGCACATAATATAGCTTGCTCTTTTTTGAAAATCAAAGTGGCGTTTACAGGAATCCCAACACTTGTTAGCTCTTCCATTGCTTCATATCCAGCTGCAGTTGCTGGAACTTTGATCATTACATTTGGTCTGTTTATAGTTTTAAAAAGTCTTTTACCCTCAGCTATTGTTGCCTTAGCATCATCACAAAGTAGTGGGTCAACTTCTATGCTTACATAGCCATCGTCACCTCTATCAAACAGAGGTCTTAAGATATCAGCAGCTTTACTTATATCGAAGATAGCAACTGCTTCATACTTATCTTTTGCATCTATATCGCCAAGAGAGTCTAGCTGTTCTTTATAGGCAGGAGAATTTAATATCGCATTTTTAAATATTGCAGGGTTTGAGGTTGCACCATTAATGATTTTTTTATCTATTAGTTCTTTAAACTCTTTATCTAAATAGTCACGTTCAATAAAATCTGCCCAGAGTGAAAACTTTAAATCTTCTATATACATTAATGATTCCTAAATATTTTTACTCTATTATAACGAAGAAATATAAAAATTATGTTAGTTTTTTAGGAACTTTTATAGTAAATATACTCCCTTTGGTGGAGCTAGAAACCTCTATTTGAGAATTGAACTGTTTTTCCATAATCATCTCAGACATATAGAGTCCTAGTCCTGTACCATTTTTCCCTTTAGTACTATAATAAGGCTCAAAAATAGAACTTAATAGCTCCTCTTTAATACCTCTAGCATTATCTTTTATTGCTATTTCGTAGTTATTGACACTATCCTTAACAGTGACAACTATCTTCGACTTATCTTCATTTAGCACTATTAACTCATCAATTGCATTATTTAAAATATTGAGTATCACCTGTATCAGCTCATTAGCATATGTTTCAATCTCATTTCCACTCTCAAAGTCAAACTCAAGTTCTATTTTAGAACCTTTCATTCTTGGCTCTGTAAAGTTGATAGCTTTTTGAATAATCTTCTCTATTTTTATCTTGTTAATTTCTTTGTCTGGTTGAAAATAAGTTTGAAAATCATCAATAGTTTCAGAGAGATATACTACTGTATCACTTATGTCTTCTAGTGTTTTATCTAAAACCTCGTCTTCTATCTTCGTACCTAAAAGTTTTTGCACCTGTATGTTTGAGATACTTAATGTTACAGTTGAAAGGGGTTGTCTCCATTGATGAGCAATCATGCTTATCATCTCTCCCATTACAGCTTGTTTAGACTGTACACTTAAAAGGTTTTCCTTTTTACTAAGTTCATCAACCGTATCTTTTAACATCCCTTGCTGTTCTAAAATTATATCTTTGGCTCCGTCCATCTTTTTCTGATAAAAATAGACAATTAGACTGATAATTATAAGAACAAAAGAGAGGTAAGTAACTTGAAAAAGGGAGAAACCTACTTCTACAAATGGCTGAATTGGGGCTATCATAATCATAGCAATCATCATTAGAACCCAATATTTTGCATACTTTTCATCTTGAAAATAAAGTAAAATAATAGGATATGTAAAGACCCAGATAAACTTTAAAGATTCAGGAGGGTTTGTATAGAGTAAAAGAAGAAAGAGAAAACTAAACTGAATAGTCACCACCATCACTACAAGCTTAAATGCTTTTTTAGATCTTCTAAGGACTATAAAAAGGATAATATTCATAATTATAAGTGTAACTTCAAATGGAATGATTCCCATTGTATCTTTGAAAATATTTCCTATAATACCAAAGACAAGACCTAGTGAAGACAAGATTATGGCGATGTTAACCATCTGAAATCTACCCATTAACTCCAATTCTGCAGTGCTAAAATCCCAAGAGCTTGTTAAAAAACTTTTTTTATTAAACATATGTATCCATCATGGTAAGTATACTTTATCTTGAAGTTCATTATACTCTAATTTAACATCACTATCCAGTGTAATGCCACCACCACTTTTATAGATGTAACCACTCTTGTTTTTTTCTATAAAACGAATCATCACACCACTATCTAATTTTTCTCCATCATAAACTCCAAAAACACCACTAAAAAAACCACGCTCATACCCTTCAACTCTCTCAATGATATCTAAAGTACTTTTTTTTGGAGCACCACTTATACTACCCGCTGGTAATAAATCTTTTAAAATATTACCTATTTTTTCATGCCAATCACTTTCAAATTTTCCACTAATATGAGAACTAACTTGAAGGAGTTTTTTCTCTCCAGCTTCTACTTCACTTATATAACGAAACTTTTCTACTTTAACATCTTTTGCGACTATAGAGAGATCATTTCTTAGTAAATCCACAACCATTATGTGCTCTGCCATCTCTTTTTTATCCTCTAGTATTTTTTGAGCTGCATTATCAAGTGAAGCATCTATAGTGCCTTTCATAGGAAAAGTACTTATTTTATTATTTTGTATTTGAATAAACTTCTCTGGAGAAAAACAGACAAACTTATCTTTAAAACGTAGTTTATAGTGTGCATTTGCAAGTAAGTAAATCTCCTTTAGACTTAAAGAACTCTCAATTGGAGTAGCTTGTGTCAAGTTAAGTATATAAGTTTCACCAGATTTTATCTTTTCTATAATCTTGTCAAATTTTTCTTTATAGTTCTCAAAACTTATAGGAGATGTCTTAAGTTTATGGGGGTGTTGTTTGGAAGTATACTCTTCGTCTATAGAGTACTCGATATCGTGTCTATCGAGGTCTTTAAGTAATACTATCTCTAATCTTTGCGCCTTAAAGTCACTGACAAACAAAAATGGTTCTCTTACCTTACCAAGAGAGTTTAACTCTTCAAATGTCATACGAATTAAGCAATCAACTTTTTAAGGATTGCCATTCTAATGTTAACACCATTAGTTACTTGGTCTAACACTTTACAGCGTGCATCATCGAGTAGTGCATCTGTGATATCAATATTTCTATGTACTGGTCCAGGGTGAAGCAAAATAATATCTCTGTCACCTATAAGTTCTTCAGTGATACAAAAATCACTCGCATAATCTTTTAAAGAAGCATAACTTTGTGATGAGTGGCGTTCTGTCTGTGTTCTAAGACTCATTATAGCATCTACTTCATCAACTATCTCAGGTAAGAAATGCGTAGTTCTCAATGATGTTTTTGGTAAAAAATGAGGTGGAGCAACCAAAATAACTTCCATTCCAAAACGAGTTAAAAGTTCTATGTTTGAGTTCGCGACACGAGAGTTTTTGATATCTCCAACGATTGCTATCTTTTTGCCTTCTAAGTCACCAAAGTGCTCTTTAAGAGTGTACAAATCAAGAAGTGCTTGAGTTGGGTGGGCATGAGCACCATCACCAGCATTTAAGATACTCGCTTTGGTATGGTTAGAGAGGATCTTAGGAACACCTGCGTTTTGATGACGTACTATGATGGCGTTTGGTCCCATAGCATCAAGGTTCATGGCAGTGTCTACTAAAGTCTCACCTTTTTTTGTAGAGCTTTTAGCTACATCGAGATGTACCATTTGAGCACCAAGGCGCTTAGCTGCTATTTCGAAAGAGGATTTAGTACGAGTAGAGTTTTCAAAAAAAAGTGTAATGATGATTTTATCTTGGAGTATTCTGTCAAATCTGCCATCACTAAACTTTTTTGCATCAGCCAATATCGCTAAAATCTCTTCTTTTGTGAAATCGTCTGTGCGAATTAAGTGTGCCATATATCTCTTCTCCAAATTAATTTATAGATTATACATGACATCACAGATAGTGTCAATGTCCGTAGAGAGTTTTAGTACTTCTATGTCATTATTTATAAAAAATGGTTCACTTATTTGAGCGAAGTCTTTATCCTCTTCTCTACAGTTAAAGACCATAGAAGCATCAATATTTCTCTTTTGTAGTGCTTGAAGACTCAAAAGAGAGTCATTTATACAACCAAGTGAACAGTGAGTCACTAATAGGGCTGTAGCGTTAAAAAATGGTATCAAGTCTATCATCATAAAGTTAGCATCAACAGGAACATAAAGCCCTCCTGCCCCCTCAATGATAAGCACATCGCATAAGCTCTCCATCTTCTCTATAGCACGATTGAGTATATCAAAGTCTAGTGCCTTTCCTCGTGATGCTACATAAGGTGCAGCTGGAAGCTCATACGATATAGGAACTACATCTTCTACAGTTAAATTACTACATTCACTGTTTAACTCTTGCAGAAGTTCTAATAGCATATCACCATCAGGATAAACGCCATCTACCACTCCTGTCTCTATAAGCTTAATAACTCCTACTCGTAACCCACGAGAAGCATACTCTTTTAAAAGTAGTTTCGTTGTATAGGTTTTTCCAATATCAGTATTTGTTGCTGTTACAAAAATTCGTTTTGCCAAAATATCTCTTTTATTTAATTTGCTAGTTCAAATAGGTGTAGTTCAATAAAACCACTTATGTAGTGTGAAAAAAAAGTAATAAACTCACTATCTTCTCTACTAAAACCATTCTCTTTATTTAAAAGTTCTAAAACTCCAACCACATGGCGTTTAGAGTTAAAAATAGGTGCTGTTAGTAAGTTTTGTGTGTAATAGCCTGTTCCCATATCTATATCAGACAAAAAGTTAGGATTATTATATGGTTCGTTCTCTAGTATAACTTTTTTAAGCCTTAGTGTATCACCAACTATTCCTACATCACTAGGAATGATTATTTTATCTGCACCATCTGCTAAAGTTGTCCAAAGCTCATTTTTATGCTCATCATAGATAAAGATAGAGCAACGCTCAGCTTTCATGATAGAACCTGAATTTTTCGATATACAGTGAAGTCCTTCAAGTAAACTTTCCGTATTTACTAACTCTTTTGAAAATACAATAAGCTCTTTATGATTCTTAGCTGTCATCGAATATCCTTTTGCGAATTATATAAAAATCCAAATGAAAAGTGCATTAAAA
>JAYEJR010000193.1:14009-18442 GCA_034660715.1 Campylobacterota bacterium
TCCTTCAAGTAAACTTTCCGTATTTACTAACTCTTTTGAAAATACAATAAGCTCTTTATGATTCTTAGCTGTCATCGAATATCCTTTTGCGAATTATATAAAAATCCAAATGAAAAGTGCATTAAAAAATAAAATAGTGAGTTTTTGATTTATGGGTATAAGGTTTAAATAATTGAAATAAAAAGAGGGATTAAGATGTGAGGCACACTTAGGCAAAATATAGACTAATGCATTTTGGAATAAAAGATAAAACTGTAGATTTTTTATTTATTGTATTTAGGTTTGGATGTTTGGGTAAAGGAGCTTACGTAAGTAAGTGACTGCACCCATCATTCAAAGATGGATGCAAGAAATGAAAAATACTAGTTTTTAGATGTGTCTACTATTTTTCCGGCTGATATCCACGGCATCATCTCACGAAGAGAGTTACCAGTTTTTGTGATTAGTTTTTCTTTATCGTTTGCACGCTCAGCGTTCATACGAGGGTAACCAGCTTGACCTTCAAGGATGAAGTCTTTTGCAAATCTACCATCTTGAATCTCAGTAAGAATATCTCTCATAGCTTGTTTTGACTCAGCATTGATAACACGTTTACCAGAAACGTAGTCACCATACTCAGCAGTGTTAGAGATAGAGTATCTCATATCAGCGATACCACCCTCAAACATTAAGTCAACGATTAGTTTAAGTTCGTGAAGACACTCGAAGTAAGCTAACTCTGGAGCATAACCAGCTTCAGTTAAAGTTTCGAATCCAGCTTGAACTAAAGATGCAGCACCACCACAAAGAACAGCTTGTTCTCCGAAAAGGTCAGTTTCTGTTTCATCTTTAAAAGTAGTTTCGATGATAGCAGTACGACCACCACCAATAGCAGAAGCATAAGAAAGAGCTAACTCTTTAGTGTTACCTGAAGGATTTTGACCAACAGCGATAAGGTCAGGGATACCACCACCACGAACGAACTCAGAACGTACAGTATGACCTGGAGCTTTAGGAGCGATCATAGTAACATTGATGTTAGCAGCAGGATTAACACGACCGTAGTGAATGTTAAAACCGTGACCAAATGCGATAGTAGCACCATCTTTTAAGTTTGGAGCGATTTCATTCTCATAAATCTCAGCTTGGTTTTCATCTGGTAAAAGAATCATTACAACGTCAGCTTTAGCAGTAGCATCAGCAACTGTTAAAGTTTCAAAGTTTTTCGCTTCAGCTTTAGCCCATGAAGAACCATTTTTACGAAGACCAACAACAACGTTAACACCGCTATCTCTTAAGTTTTCTGCGTGTGCGTGTCCTTGAGAACCAAAACCGATCATTGCAACTGTTTTGCTTTTGATAAGGTCTAAATTTGTGTCTTTGTCATAATAAACATTTAATGCCATATGTATTTCCTTGAGTGAATATAAGATATTTATCTTAAAAAATTTGTGGCATTATACTCAAACTTTGGTAAAACTTTTATTAGAGCAAGCTTAGATTTTATTATACTTCTATATATTTAATCTCACACTCTGTATAATGCTTTAAAAACATACAATATTTTAAGGTCAAACTCTTGTCAATAAACAAACAAAAAATTTCCATCGAACACAAATATAGAGGAAGTATAGAACTTCCTGATAACCCTGAAGCAAAAAATGTCTTTTTTCGTACTAAACAAGCCTATGCAAACCATGAGAAGATGAGTGTAAACATACTCTTCTCAAAATCAAAACTTGCTAAACTCAAACGCTATCAAAAAGGCTCTTCTGAGAGTGAACTAGAAAATTTAGATCTCTATATAGCACTTGGTGAAATCCTTGGGTTTAATACGCACGATGCACTCAAACTAAAAAACTCTATCCAGTTTACAAATGATCATGCACATACTAGTTTCAACATTACTAAAAGATTGAAACTCATAAACAAAAAACATAAAAGTAAAACAGATAAAAGCTACCTTTTTTGGGATATAGAAAACTTCTCTAGTATAAGTTCTATCTTTAACGAAGTTATAGAGAAGTTTGACATAGATGATGACAATATCTTTCTCGCAGCAAACCCTGACTCTCTTTACCTTAAACGCAGTGAGTGGGAAGCGAACCTATATGACTACGGAAAGACTCTTCACTCTTTTAACTTCATCAAATGTGACCATGGAAAAAATGTGGCAGATGATGTTCTACTTGATGAGTTTACAAATGCCAAACTCACAAATTCAAATGTTTTTATACTCACATTTGATAGAGAGCTTAAAGAGCGTTTTACTGAAGTTACAGACAAGAGTAACAATCTTTTTATATTAGGAAAGTAGTAGTTATACTACTTGAAGTAACATAAAGAAGCCAAAAAGTATTGGCTGATGAATAAGATAGATGATTAAAGAGTGTCTTCCTAGAAAATCAAAACTTCTGTTTACTCTTCCTTTTCTATTAAAAAACTCATTATTAAATGCTAAATCAAAAAATCTACTCTGCACAAAACTCACTCCAAGTAAAAAGACTCCAAACCAAGGAATTATATTCGCTAAGTCTTGGGTATACTTAATAGGAAGATGTAAAATAGGCTGTAAATAGTGAAATAGCCAGTGCATATGAATAAATCCAAAGTTATATCCTGCGATGATAACTACACCCACTATAAATGCAACTTTAGGAATTCTTATAAAAAATAATCCAAAAATAGTACTAAAGAGGAAGAAGTGGAGTATTCCAAAGTATATCCATGTGTTTGGAAACTGTGTATAGCTTCCTATAGTAACTAAAAGAGAAGCTCCGGCTAAGAGTGCTGAGCGTTTGAGTACTTTTTTATAGTTTATAACATCTCTGTTTGCAAGATAGATACTCATACCTGCTGAGAATACAAACATACTCACGATAAAGTATCTAAAGTACTTCCAAAAGAGTCCATGTCTTATGTCAAACTCAATGACATGAAAGTTGTTTATATCAAAACTAAAATGAAAAACTACCATCAAAAGTATGGCATACCCACGAAATATATCTAAGCCGGCAAGTCTAATGTCTCACTCCATTTTTTAATAAGTAGCGTTCTAGAATAATCATAGCAGAGATAGAATCAACACGGCCATCACGAATATACTTTATGTCACCCTTCATCATGTTTTCTGCTTCTAGAGAACTTCCTGCTTCATCTTGATAAAAAATTTCTCCATCAAAATCTACAAGATTCATAAAGTGTGCTATTCGTCTTCGCATCTCATCTTCACTGCTTCCACCAAGAGGTATACCTATCACAATTGCATTGGCTTCCCACTCTTTGAGAACTTTTTTAACTTCATCCGATGCTTGGTTTCGATTTTTTCTTATGATTGCTGGAAGGGGTGTCACTATATCTTTATGTGCGGAGTATGCAAGACCTATTCGTTTAAGACCTAAATCAATCGCAATATATTTTACAGTTGCCATCGTTTTATTTTCCTAAACAAAAAGAGCCAAACATCTTGTCTAGCATCTCATCATTATCAAAAGGTCTTGTTATACTTGACATCTCTTTAACCGCTTCATTAAGATGAAAAGAGAATATCTCTAACTCTTGATCTTCTAAAGGGAAAAAAGCATCTGTGATATTTTGCATAGTCTCTTCAACTGCTGAGATTTGACGCTGTGATATCAGCATAACTTCATCAGAAGAGTTACTTACATTCATAATCTCTTCTAGTCTATTTATAAGTCCCGTAACATCATCTTTAGAGTTAAGTTCTAAATCAAACGCCAATGGTTCTAGAGTAAACTTCTCTTCTAAATCCACTTTGTTTTTTACTACGATGATATTTTTTTCTTCTTTGTAGCGTTCTATAAGTCTAGATATCTCTATATCTTCATCATCACTCTCACGCGAGTTATCAAATAGAGCGACTACTATATCACTCTGCTCTATCGCTTCAAGAGAACGCTCTATCCCGATGCGCTCTATCTCATCATCAGCTTCACGTATACCAGCAGTATCAACCATACGGATTAAGTGTGTACCTATTTTGACCTGCTCTTCTATAGTATCGCGAGTAGTCCCAGCTATATCACTAACGATAGCACGATCAAAGTTTAGTAGTGCATTTAAGAGTGAACTCTTCCCTACATTTGGTTTTCCAATGATAGCTACACGAAAGCCTTGCATTAATCCTTCACGAGATTTTGAAGCTTGAAGTGTTTTAGCAAGTAACTTGTGAAGTTCATCTAATTTTGCTTTTATTTGAACTACCAAGTCTTCTGGTAAATCCTCTTCAGCATAATCAATACTCACTTCACTAAACGCCAAGATATGAATAATCTCATCACGAACTTCTTCTATAAATTCTTTTAGAGAACCTTTCATCTGAGAAGCAAGTATCTTTGCTGCATCTTCACTTTTTGCTTCTATGAGTTGTGCTATAGCTTCTGCTTCACTCAAATCAATTCGACCATTAAAAAATGCTCGCTTAGAAAACTCAC
>JAYEJR010000193.1:18542-22350 GCA_034660715.1 Campylobacterota bacterium
GAACCTTTCATCTGAGAAGCAAGTATCTTTGCTGCATCTTCACTTTTTGCTTCTATGAGTTGTGCTATAGCTTCTGCTTCACTCAAATCAATTCGACCATTAAAAAATGCTCGCTTAGAAAACTCACCTGCAGTTGCAAGTCTTGCCCCTGCTGCAATAGTCGCTTTGAGTATACTCTGGGCAACTATAAAACCACCATGACACTGTATCTCTACAACATGTTCAGCAGTAAAAGAGTATGGTGCTTCAAAATAGATAACAATAGACTCATCAATAAGTTCATCATCTGCATTATAGATGTTGGTTAATGTAGCATATCTTGTTTGGAAGTTATCTTTTTTAGAGAGTGTTTTTGCTATTTCTAAAGCTCTATCACCACTAATTCGGATGATGGCGATTGAGCCAATACCATTTGCTGTAGCAATGGCACTTATCGTCTCATTCATTTTTAGTTGTTGTGGTAATCGTTTACGATTATGTATTTAAGTCCATCTTTTGTAGAGCGAATCACTACATACTTATCTGGGTACTTGTTACGTAGTTCTTTAAGTGCTATCTGCACTAAAACGCCATCAAGGATCTTCGTCTGAGCACGACCATCTCTTTCTATACTTTCATATACATTTGATAGGTAACGCCCTATTGATTCTTCTTGGTTTTTTAAAAACTCTGCAATTTCTAAACGCAGTTGTACTTCATACTTTGAGTTGATCCAGTTAAAGATCATATAGGAGAGTGCTTTGTATCTATAACCCTCTTTTCCAATAAGCAGTGCTGCATCATCACCTTTAAACTCTATAAGTAATGTCTCAGCATCGTATGGTTTAACTTCAACTTTTTCAATGCTAAAGCAAGTTAGTTCAAAGAGTTTATTTATCTCTTCTTGAACTTCAGTAGCTATGTTTTGCATATCTAAACTACTGTTTTCATCTTCGACATCTGAGTCTGTTTCATCAAACTCATCATCATAGTCAGCAGTATAGTCTAGCCCACTTCCAAGATCATCTTCTTCATCATCTTGGTCACTTACAAAAGAAGCTGGCATGATAGTATCGTTTATCATGTTGTGAGAGTTATCTTCTTCTTTTTTCTCTTTCTTTACTGCTTTTTTTACTTCTTTTGTTTTAGTTGGAACTTTTTCTTCTACAGAAGTAGCAATATTTTCTGTTTTAGCTACTTCTACATTTGTAACCGCTACGATAATAGCACTTTTTTTGAAAAAGCCGAAGATACCTTTAGTAGGTACTTGAACTACTTCTATCTTTAACTGTGTAATCGAACAATCAAGTGCTGTTGCAGCATCTTCATACGCTTTTTCAAGTGTAATAGCTTCAATTTTTATCATGACTAGTTCTCTTTAGTTTCTACTACTTCTCTAGCATCTTTAGCATTTTTAAATTGTTGATTAACAATAAACTGCTGTGCTATTGAAAAGAGGTTATTTACAAACCAGTAAAGTACTAAACCTGAAGGGAAAGTGATAAAGAAAAATGTAAATATAACTGGTAACCATTTCATAATTTTTTCTTGCATTGGATCTGTAAAATTGTTTGGTGTCATCTGTTGTTGCAAGAACATTGATGCACCCATTAGAAGTGGTAATATGTAGTAACCATCCATACGAGAAAGGTCGTTTATCCATAAAATCCACTCAGCACCTTGAAGCTCAACTGCATTTAAAAGAACTCTATATATTGCAAAAAATACAGGGATCTGTAAAAGCATCGGTAAACATCCACCTAGTGGGTTAGCACCATGTTTTTTGTACATATCCATAGTTGCTGCATTTAAACGCTGTGGATCACCTTTATAGCGTTCTTTAAGATCTTTCATCTTAGGTGCAAGCTCTTTCATCTTCTGCATAGAGACCATACCCTTATACGTAAGTGGGTAAAGTACAAGTCTTATAATTGCAGTTAAACCGATGATAGCCCAACCCCAGTTTCCAAAGATACCATGTAACCATAAAAGAAGTGAGAAGAGTGGTTTAGATGCAAAAGTAAACCAACCATATTCGATTGCATTTGTAAGTACTGGATTGATAGTGTCTAAAGTCTTATAATCTTTAGAACCGATATATCCATTAAACTTAATGTTTTGAAGTCCGTCGAAGTAAACAATTGGATTGTCTTCACGGTCACGCTCTACATTGATAACTCTATCTTTTGAAAAACCGTACATGATAGTTGCTGTATACTGATCAAATGCAGATGCAAGTTCAACACCACTAAATGACTTTCTTCCCTCAGCATCCCCATCTTCTATGATAGTTACTAGCTCATCATCAGTATAAACCATTGCACCAACAACAGTCATCATCTGCTCGTTTTCATTTACACGAGGACGTTGTCCTAAGTATACATAATATCTTTTATCTTCTGAAAGAGATATATCTACATCATAATGTCCATCAGCATAAAATGTTAACTGCTTTGTAACAGTTAAGTTTGATAGTTTCTGTGTCAAAGTAACACTTTGAGGTGTCCCATCAAGATTTATTTCTGAAGTAGTAGCTACATACAGTACTGATGCAGCCTCTTTGTTTAACTCTTCATCTGAAAATCTTAAGTAGAGAGGTTTTGTTCCAAAAGATGGAATTAACTCTGCATGATTATCATCATTATCTCTAAATTTGTCTTGTAGTAACTCTTTTGATGATATACGACCAAGTGTATCCATCTTTAATACGAAATTCTCATTTGTTACTGTTAAAATAGTATTTGTTACACTTTTTTCTTGTGCTGAAATAGTATGTCCAGCTTCTGCTTCTACATCAACATTTCTTACTGCTGTAGCTCCAGTACTGTTTGTAACATTTACTTGTTCTGTTTTAGCATCAAGTTGCTCTTCTGGTAGTTCTGGTGGAAAAATCGCTGTATAAGCTACGAAAAAAATTATGGACAACAGTACTGCTACTATTAGTCTCTGGTTTGGCGTCATTTTGTCTAACACTTGCTTACCCTTTATATGAAAAATTTTTTATTATGTAATAACGGTTCGTTTTATCTGGAACCAGCCAATATTTTATAGTTTCAACCTCTAAGTTTCCAGGTCTACATTGAAGTTCATTGAGTAATGGATACTCAATCCCTCCATCAAATAATTGATTACAACGCAGTATTCTAGTAAAAGAGTGGTAAAACGCACTTGAAATTGAGTTATTTTCGAAGTTTAATCGTGCATATTCACTACAAGTGGGATAATACCTACATGAACCAAAGCCAATTAGAGTAAAAAACTTCTGATAGAGCCATAAAAGCTTAAGTAAAAGTTTTCGCATTTGTAAGTACTTTTTTGAAATCTTTTGTTAGTTTTTCGTGAGATGAATCAAAGAGTCCAACTTTTGCAACAAATACATAAGAGCCATCTTTGAGTTGTGGAGAGTGTTCACGAAAAATAGCTCGAAGTCGGCGTTTTGCACGATTTCTTTTTACGGCGTTTCCTAATTTCTTAGTTGCTGTAAAACCTACTTTGTGAATTCCATTTTGAGGAAGAAAAAAAAGTACAACACTATTTGAGTGTTGATTTTTTCCCTTATTGTAAACATACTGAAACTCCTTATGGAGCTTAAGTGTGTTAAATCCGCCTAAACTGACAATCTTTTACGACCTTTAGCTCTACGACGGTTTAATATTCTACGACCATTTTTAGTAGCCATACGTGCTCTAAAACCATGAGTTCTTTTTCTTGGTGTGCTATGAGGTTGGTATGTTCTTTTCATGACATATCCTTATTTAAAATTAAGTCCGAAATAATACAAAAATATTACTTAAAGGCTGGTTAAGGGGAATTATTGCTCCCTTTAAAA
>JAYEJR010000194.1:0-5363 GCA_034660715.1 Campylobacterota bacterium
ACAACAAAGAGATCTATGAAGCGAGTCAAGGAAATGCCATTCGTGGCAATGATGGCAAAGTAGGTTTAACGCCACAAGGCGAGACAAACCTAAACGCTAAACAAGATGTGCAGGCAGAGGTTGTAGCCCAAGAAGAGCAAGCTCAAAAAGATGCTCAAAGAGGTGTAGCTGTAGACTATTTAGCAGCGAGTTCAAAACAGTCTCAAGTTGAGATCTATTTAGCCGTTGCTACAGATGGTAACTATGAGTCAAACTCAAACGCCACTGCAGATGTCATCAGCACTCTTCGTGATGTTCAAAAACAAAACGATGCAGTGGCAGCTTATGCAACCTACCAAGAGAATCAAGCCCAAGGTAAACCAGCTCTTTACTAGAGAGTGACTACTTTCACCTCATCTGCTAGCATATAGCAGATGTACCCTCTCACATGCATCTTAGTTATCTCTTTGATCGCACTTATGTAAGCACGAACTTGTTTTACATGGTGTTGGGAGTAAGATAGAGAACTTTTATAGTCTATAACGTTAAAAGAGCCATCCTCACACTCAACGAGTAGGTCGATATAACGAAGTGATTTTTTATAACGGAGTGCTTTTTCTCTATAACACTCTCCATCTATGAGTTCTGCTACTTCACTACTCTGTGTAAACATTCTCACTCTTGTAGTTACATCTACTAACTGCTCCTCAGTAAGAGAAAAGCCAAACTTATTTATCATCATGTCGTAAGCACTCTGTATATACTCCTCACTAAACTCACCCATCATCTCTAGCATATAGTGCATAGCAAGACCAAAGTTGATGGCATTTAGGTCCTCATCTTTTTGAGGTTCAAGTGCAAGTATGTCACTCTGAGTACCGTAGTAGAGTTCTTTATACTCTAATGTTTTAAGAGTTCTTTCTTGCTCTTTTTTATGTATGCTACATTTGAGTTCACCCCAACTTCCAAGCTCTAAGTCAAGCAGGTCAAAAGTAGACTTCTCACTCTTTTTGATTATGATAAGGTTTTCCCTAGCTCTTGTAAACGCCACATACAGAGCATTTAAACTATCTTCTCTCACCAAGGTTTCTTCTTTAGAAAGAGCATTCGCATATTTTGCATCTAGAAGGTCTCTATTTTTTGTTCTAAGATAAACATCAACAAGCCCTATTCCATCATACTCATAGATGATACTCGATCTTGATGCAGGTGGTTTCTTGAGTCTATCCATCACTATAACATGCTCATACTCTAAACCCTTTGACTTATGTACTGTTAAAATCCTAACACCACTCAAGTCAGATGCAGCGGCTGCAGTATCAAGTCTCTCATATTCAAAGAGAAGAGCTTCAACATCTGAGTAGTTCCCGATGGCGTTTAGAAAGCGAATAAGATGAAAGTCTTTACTAAAAAGCTTGTAGGTATCTATCGCTTTTTTTACTACATCAAAAAGTTTTACACTGTTAAAATCAACTGATTTTATCTCACTTGGCGTTTGAGCTATAAGAGCAAAGAAATTGAGTCTATAGATATCTTCTTTAAAGTAGAGATATTTGAGGTACTCTAAAACTGCCTTCACACTTCTTTGGTTTATAAGCTTGGTTGTTGTCTCTGTAACAACTTCTATGCTTTCTTCTAAAAGAGCATTTTTTATCTCTTCTCCATCTCCATTCGTTGCACATAAAACTGCGATGGCGTTTAGGTCAGCACCCAGAGATATAAGTTTTTTCACCTGATTAACAGACTCTTCTAAAACTTCATCATTTCCTACTACTTCCACATATCCAGAATTTGCCTCTTTTCGAACCAACTGCGGAGTGTAGTTTTTTATCTTGTTCTCAAACGCCATGTTTACAAACTCTATAACCTCTTTTTGAGATCTATAGTTTGTCAGTAGTTTTTCTACTTCTGTAGAGTTTTGTGTTACAACTTCACCAAAGAGTGCTGAAACACCACCACGAAACCTATAGATAGATTGCTTCACATCACCGACAAAGAAGAAACTTCCATTCTCAAAGATACCACTTCCAGAAGTTATTTCCTCTATAAGTGGGCGAAGTATCTCATACTGAACTATACTGGTATCTTGAAACTCATCAAGAAGCATATGTTCTATCTTTGCATCGAGTCTAAAGTACAAGAATTCGCTATCGTCTATGCGGTGTAGTATCTCATATACAAGAGCTGTTACATCAGAAAAACTCAGCTCACTATCATCCATATAGAGTGCTTTTTTAGCCTTTTTGTATATCCCTACTAATTCATTGAGTGCATAAAAAAAGTTCTGCTCTTTCGCTCTATGGTACCCTTTAAGTGACTCTTGAATTGTATGAAGGTACGAGTTCATCTCAAGAGTGAAACACTTTTTAAAAACCCAGTACTCTAAAGACTCTTTGACTACCCAAGACTTCTCTCTTAACTCATCAAAACTCTCCGCTTTTACAGCTTTTATCAGTGAAGGCGATGCCCCTTTACAGTTACTCACTAAAGACTCTAATCCACTAAGAGCATTCATCGCACTCGACTCATACTCTCTCGTATCTTGTTTGGAGAACTGTACACCAGCTAACTCTTCTTGCTTGATGTAAAAATCATCAAGAAGTGAAAATATATCACTTACTCTTTTTTTAGACTCCAAAGAGAGGTTGATAAGCAGGTCGCGTTTACCAGCAACACTCACCTCTTTTAAAAAACGCGATAGAAGTTTCTGTTCATGCTGCGCACTAAAAGTAGAAAAGTCTGGCATCAAAGAGGCATACAAAGAGAACTTACGAAGTATCTGTGTAAAAAAACTATCAATAGTCATAATCTTTGTGTTCGCGCCAAGAAACTCACTGAGTACTCTTTTTCGATTTGCCAATAGCTCCTCTTGTGAGAGCCCACATACTTTTGCTATCTCTGCAAGCTCTCCTCTACTCTCAAGCTCTTCAAGGGTCTCTACTATCCTCTCACTCATCTCACGAGCTGCCTTGTTTGTAAAAGTAAGGGCTAAAATCTTAGAAGGGCTTGCCCCTTGAAAAAGGAGAGATAGATAACGAACAACAAGCATAAAGGTCTTACCACTTCCAGCACTTGCTTCGTAAGCGAGGTTTTGTTTAAACATTAATCTCTCCCACACATAATCTTATACTCACAGTACAGGCAGTGCTTTGTATCTTCACATTGCTTAGTATCTATCTCTTCTAGTTGCATTAAATCTTTTATATGTGAGCGTAGTATTGCTAATTTTTCCTCTAAAAAAGTTTCAGGAACTATTTTCGATTCTTTTAGATCATAAAATCCACATGAAGTCACCCTACCAACTCCAGTTGCTAGTAAGTGATAAAACTCTAACTGAAAGTCTGTTGCTTCTGTGAAGTTGTTTTTGTTATAGAGTGAATAGCCCCCTGTTTTATAGTCCAGAACTTCTACATCTTTCTCTAGCTTATCTACTCTATCTATCTGTCCCATTAGGGTCATACCTGAGTACTCAACTTCAAACAGCTCCTCTGTAAACGCCACTCTGTAACCTTGAGAGAATCTCTCAACTTCACTCTGGGCAAATGGAGTAAGTCGTTTTTTCATGATAGCTATAAGATATTTATCTAATTCGCTTTTTCCACATGTCTGGTCTAGTTCTCTCTCAAGATCTTTTTTTAACTCTTGAGCATCACTATAATGGTCTTTTTTAGAATAGAGTTCTTTAAGTGCTAAGTGAACACTATTTCCTATCTCATACTCTTGTGGCATATCTTGGGGAATATTATGGTTTTTTAGATGTTCTATGTACTTATGGTAGTACTTGCGTTTACATGTTAAAAATGTTTTTAGTCGTGTACTCGATAGCTTAACTTCTTTAAAAGAGTACTCAATTGTTTTATCTTCAAACTCTTGATATTCTCTACTCTCTTCTTTAAATAAAAGGGAAGCATACTCAGATTCATCATATATACTTTTCTCTTTTATACCTAACTGTTTTAAGAAGCGAGAAGGACTGTTTTCAGATGAGTTAACAAATGATATAGCTACCTCTTTAGATGAGTTTATAAGCATCTCATAGTAATGCTTTTGTAAGTTTTCTCTATCACTCATAGTTGGAAGGTTTGCTACTTCACGTATTTGCGAGTTTAAGAACATATCTTTATCACTGCGTTTTGGTACATTCTTGTCATCAAAGTCTATGATTATTACTGCATCAAATTTTACAGAACGAGTCTCCAAAACACCCAAAACTGTTACTTTTCCACCTCGAACATCATCCATAGTTCTTGCAGCGAGTCTTTGCATAAACAAGTTTAGAAGTGATTTAATACTCATCTCACTCATAAAACTTAAAACATTAGAGAACTTATGAATCTCTTCTTCAAATATTTTAATCTCTTGTTTGTTTGTAAACTCCTCTTTAATACTCTCTAAAAAGTCAATAAAACCAGCCTCCGCACTCTCTTTATAGTAGATAGCATATAACTTTAAGTAGAGCTCATCTCCTACTCTATCGATGCGTGCTTCATTCTCACAAGAATCCTGCTCTATTGCTTTTGTAGTTGCTTGTAGTTTAGTATAGAGTCTGCTATTAGTGTAAGGTTCACCCATAGCAAGATTGAGATTACCCTTTTCATCAAAACTACGAAGAAGTTGTGCACTACTCTCGTTTGGAAGTACTACAGCTATATTTTCAGCACTATAGCCTTTTTGAATGAACTGATATATTTTTGATTTTACAAATGCAACTTGTAGAAGGGACTCACTAAAACTCTCACAACTTATATTTTTGTTTTTAATGATAAGTGATTCTTGAATTACTTTTTTATCATTCAAAGATATTTTGTATTCATTGCCAGCTTTTAATGTTATACCTAAATCTTCAAACTTACTCTGCATCTTAGAGTTAAAAATTGAAGTGTTAAAGATTAGTGTGATATTTGAATACTCGCAACATCTCTCTAATAGTTCAAACTCAAAGTTTGTTAAATGTCCATCTACTTTTATCTCTATCTCTTTATGAGTTTTCGCAAAACTCTTATTAAACTCATAAAGTTTTGGTATAAAGGTTTTGTCTAAATAGTTTCGCTCATCACATAAGTTTTCATAGCGTTTATAAAGTTCACTAAGTATACTAATATGCTCTTGAAACTCACCGTAAATATCTACATCATTTAGCATACTAATGTCATATTTCTCTGCACTAAGTTCTGCAAAAAATTTAAATATATAGGAGCTATTTTTTGTGAAAGTAAAAAAGTTTCTCTCTATTTGCAACTCAGAAAACTCTTTAAAGTCCGAGGCTTCAAGCAGTAGTAAAACGCGACTATCGTCATCTATAAACTTATAGTTTTCAACTATGCAGAGTTTAGATATAAACTCGCCCATTGTGATATAGTTTGGAAGAAAAAGTGAAACATCGT
>JAYEJR010000195.1:0-21690 GCA_034660715.1 Campylobacterota bacterium
GAGTCCATCACTTCTGCCGCGCATTGGGCTGACTTATCCTTGATAAGTTCATTGTAAGAGTAATCCCTACCAGCTACCCAAGTAACTTCTTCGTTATTTCTCTCAACTACTAAAACTTTTTCAACTGGCGTTTCACCTTCAAGTGCTGCATCAACAACTGGTTTTAGCATATACGGTTTCGTCTTTCTAAAAGCACCATCAGCAGTAATAACTACTTTAGCTTCAGCATCTTCGATTCTGTCTTTAAGTGCTTCAGAAGAGAACCCACCAAATACGATAGAGTGAATAGCTCCTATACGAGCACAAGCAAGCATCGCATAAGCAGCTTCTGGAATCATCGGCATATAGATAACAACTCTATCACCTTTTTGTACTCCAAAATTCTCTTTTAAAAGATTTGCAAATCTATTTACATGTTTGTAAAGGTCAAGGTATGTAATAGTTTGAACATCACCACGATCTCCTTCAAAAATAATCGCCGCTTTATTTTTACGAGTGTCTAAATGTCTGTCAATACATTGAGCAGCAACATTTAACTTGCCGCCATCGAACCATTTAACAAAAGGTGCTTCAGTCTCATCTAAAACATTTGTAAAAGGCTCTATCCAGTCGATTTTTTCTTTTGCAGCATCACCCCAAAAACCCTCATAGTCTTCAGTTGCATAATCTTGTAAATCTTGGTATTCACACATATTTTTAATTCTTGCATTCTTAGCGAATTCTCTATTTGGGTTAAAAACTGTTTTTGCTTCTGTACTTGACATTTGTCTTCCTTTATATTGTTATACATTTATGAAAAATTATAGCTTAGAAAAATCAATTTTTGCTTCAATCTATGCTTCATTTTAAAATCTGATATTATTTTATAATATCTTTCAAAAAACCTGTGAATTTAAGTGATATTTTTCTTAATTCTATTCTTAAATCCTGTGTTTATTCTTAGCTTCAAACCTAGGTAATAAGCATATGTAATTGCTTTTTTAAGCAAGTAGGCTTTATAACCACTTACTTTAATAAAATCAAACATTTCACCTACTGCATATTTCCCACCAAGGGCAATAAACATACCCATGACATTTGCATTAAAAGGCTCTAAATCTTCACCTTTTAATCTACTGATAATTGCCTGTGCTGCATACTCTGCACTACGTTCAGCTATCTGAGCAGTTGGTGGTAAAATATTACCATTTTCATCTTTAACTTCTATACAATCACCTACTGCTAAAGCATTTTTATAAGTGCCAATATTCAAAGTATTACTTACTATAAGTTGGTTCAGTCTGTTTTTCTTACACTCTATACTTTCATTCAATGGTGCGGCTTTGATACCACCTGTAAAAATCATAAAACAGTATTCTAAATCATCACCTTCTTTAAAGGATATTTTAGAGTCATCTACTTCACTTATAAAAGCATTTGTTAAAATATTTACTCCGAGTTTTTTCAATCTCTTTTGAGTATTTTTAATAACATATGAACTATTTCCAGGAAGGATAGTATCACTAGCATCTATCAGATATATATTTATATCTTTAGAACGTTCGCCTATAGTCTTCCCATACTCTTTTACAACATACGCCATTTCAGCAGCTACTTCCACACCACTTAGCCCTGCTCCACCAATTGCAATATTAATTGGAGCATTTTCGTCTGTATGTTTTAGGTTCAACTTGTTGTATAGTAAATCTTCAAACTCATTTCTAAAGTTATAAGCACGATTTAAAAACTTAACACCATAACTATGTTCTCGTAAACCTTTGATAAAAGAGAAGAAGTTTGTTCTAGCTCTTGTAGCAACGATTACATAATCATATTCTATATTCTCATTTTCACTCAGTACTATCTTACTTTCAAAGTTTATTGAGAGTACTTTTGTTTGGACAAAAGAGACTCTACTAAAACCTTCACACCAACTTTTTAGATCTATCGCTATATCATGAATATCTGACTTACCAGCTATATATGAATAAGCTTCTGTTTGCATATAATGATATGGGTTTTGATCAACGAGAGTAACTTCTATATCTTCATTTTTTTGTAAACCTTCAATTGCTCTTAGTCCACCATAACCACCACCAAGTACTACAACACGAGTCATTACTTCTCACCTTTTAATTTTAAAAAAATCATAGCACTCATTACTGCATCATTTACTGCGTTATGAACACCCATATTTGGGATATCAAATTTTTTGAGCATCGTATCAAAACGCAAGTCTATATGTCCCTGAGGTATAGTTGCTATTTGAGAATCATAATAGATTTCTGAAATCTCAACTGCCTTATTTGGTAGTTTAATACCTAAAATAGGAACAATATATTTATTTATCATAGCTATATCAAACTCTAAATAGTAGCCCACTAAAACCCTTCCTTGTATAAAATTTAAAAACTCTTTGACTGCTTCATCGGCACTCCTTGCATTTTCTAAATCACACGGTCTTATACCGTGAATTTCTATGCTCTTAGAACTTATCTCTTTAAGGTTTTTTATATAAACCTCAAAAGTTTGTGAAGTTAAAATCTTGTTACCTTTAATCTTAACTGCACCGATAGAGAGAATCTCATCCTCTTTAGGATTAAGACCCGTTGTCTCAGTATCGAAAACTACGTACTCATCTTCTATATCTTCAAATAAAAATTTAAAATTTTCATCTTTTAATTTTGCCAAATTTCTACGGCGTTTAAAGTCAGAAAAGAACGAAAACATTAGCTCACCATCTCTAGATGGAAATGAAAACTCATAAACTTTTTAAACTTGTTAATGATTTTGAAGCTATCTTTTAAAAGATCTCTTTGGTTCTTTTCAAGTTTTTGAGGATTTATGTAGTTACTTTCACTAATCTCTTTTGACTCTAGCATTGCTTTAAGACGAATAGATGAGAGAGTGTCAAAACTCTCTATAAGTTCAGTAGCAAACTTTTTATCAATAATATTTTTATTGTTAAGTTCTTTTATTCTCTCTATAGTATTTGTCTCAGTGATATGTTGCTCTAGTGAAAGAACACGAACACCATGAACTAAAGCGAATATCCCACCTTTTTTTAGGTCAAGTTTATTGTTATGCTCTTTTTCTAACACAAAACTTGAGAAGAGTGAGAGTGGCGTTTCAAAACTAAGAACTGCTTTTGCAGTATGTGCAAGCACATCTTTTCTTGAAGAAAAAACATTTTGAAAATACTCTGATAAACTTTCTAACAGTTCACTATTACCTGCTATAGATTTTGCATCCAAGAAGATACTCATATTTTGTAAGTTCTCTTCATTAAGTGTTGTAACCCAAGAGTCTATTAAAGACTTATATCCATTAACGTCTCTACGCCAGAACTCATTACTCACCATAACATTACCATCACATTTTGGATAACCTAACTCTAGTAAAGCTGAATTAATCTCCATCATTGGTTTTTCAAACTGTGCGACATCTACACCATCAGCTACTATTAAAGCATTATCTTGATCTGTTTTAACAGTCTGTTCAGCACGGCCTTCACTTCCCATAACAATCAATGTACATTTATCTTGAAGTTCTTGGGGTACAAACATTTTGAAGAGTTTTTGATACATTTTTTCATTGAGAGTTGAGACAAGTTTAGTGATGTATCGAACTTTTACACCTTTTGCTTGCAGTGTTAAAATGAGATTTCTTAGATCGTTTTGTACATCTTTGAGTTCATCTATATTTTTTGCTTTATCAATCTGTACTGCTATTAGATGGGAATGATTTGCAAAGTAAGAGAGTAAATCAAGTTGTTCTAGTATACCTACTACTCTATCATTCTCCATTACAACAACACGTTTGACACCATTGTGTGTCATCAAAAGAAGTGCATTAAATAAGAAATCATTTTTATCAATAGAAACAATACCATGTGATGCTATAGTAGCTATAGTTTGTGTTTTGTCTACATCGCCAAGTATGAGATTGTCGATAAGATTAGAGTCAGTTACTATGCAGTATTCACCTGCTGGATTTTTGACAACTATCACTCGTGCTTGATACTCTTTCATCTTTTCTAGGGCTGTGATGATAGAAACACTGCTTTTAACAATACAAGCATTGTGTAGATACATGTCTGAAACTTTTGACATTAAAAAAGGTGTTAAGTCACCTTGGTTTTCATACTCTTTAAGGTTTTGATGGCGTGATACAAAGTCTTGGAGAAAATAACTCTGTACTTTTTTGTTCTGCATAAGCTCTAAGAAGTCATCTTTTTTTATCTCATAACATATAAGATCTTCATCCACAACAAATTTACTTTGAGTTTCGTGATAGATTAATGCATCAGAATCAAAGCTGTCACCTTCGCCATAAACATTGTGTAGTTCATCATCAATATATTCATTTACTGAACCCTTGATGATGATATAAAAAGCAATAGATGGTAGTGCATTTGAAATAAGGAGAGTGTCTTTCGTGTAGTATGCAATATCAATCTTATGCATTAAGTTATCCAGTTCCGTAGAACTGAGTAACTCAAAAGGATGTATAGACTCAATAAGTTTTCTTTGGTCTAAGATACTCATGGCTAGTGCTCTGAAGCACCCTCCGCCCCGATACCTGTTTGACTTCTAACATACTGAGCTTCGAAAGCTTCTATTTCCGCTTCAGCATCATGTGATTTATCTGTTACTGAGAAGAACCAGATAGAAACGAATGACACAGTCACAGAGAATAATGCTGGGTATTTATAAGGGAAAATCGCTTCTGTGTTTCCTAAGATCTGTACCCAAACAATCGGTCCAAGTACAACTAGTGCAACTGCAGTAGCAAGACCTAAAGATCCACCGATAACAGCACCACGAGTTGTTAGTTTACTCCAGTACATAGATAGGAATAACACTGGGAAGTTAGCAGATGCTGCAATAGCAAAAGCAAGACCAACAACGAAAGCGATATTTTGTTGCTCAAACGCAATACCCATAAAGATAGCGATGATACCAAGACCAACAGTAGCAATTTTTGAAACTTTCATTTCAGCCATAGAGTCTGCTTTTCCTTTTTTAAGTACAGAAGCATAAAGGTCATGAGAGATTGCCGAAGCACCTGCAAGAGTAAGACCAGAAACAACCGCTAAAATAGTAGCAAATGCAACAGCTGAGATAAATCCAAGGAAGAAATCTCCACCAACAGCGTGTGATAAGTGAATCGCAGCCATATTCTTACCACCAAGAATCGGAGAACCACCACTAATAGCTTGTTTAGCAACATCTAAGTACTCAGGGTTTTGGAATACCATTACAATCGCACCGAAACCGATGATGAAAGTTAAGATATAGAAATAACCAATAAAACCTGTTGCATAGAAAACTGATTTACGAGCTTCTTTTGCATCACTTACTGTGAAAAATCTCATAAGAATGTGTGGAAGACCAGCTGTACCAAACATAAGAGCAATTGCAAGTGAGATTGCCGATATTGGATCAGAAACAAGTCCACCCGGGCTCATGATGTCTAAAGACTCAGTATTTCTCATATCAACAGCAGTTGCGAAAAGTTGACTAAAATCAAAATCAAAGTTTGCCATTACAGCAATAGCCATAAATGTCGCACCTGAAAGTAATAAGAATGCCTTAATAATCTGTACCCATGTAGTAGCAAGCATACCACCAAATGTTACGTAAAGAATCATAAGAACACCAACTAAAACAACAGCGATTTCATAGTCAAGACCAAATAGAAGTTGGATAAGTTTACCAGCACCAACCATTTGAGCGATAAGGTATAAAATAACAGTTGCGATAGAACCAGCAGCAGCTAAAGTACGGATCGGCATTTGCTTAAGTCTATAAGCAGCAACATCAGCAAATGTATACTTACCTAAGTTTCTTAAAGGCTCTGCGATCATGAAAAGGATAATTGGCCAACCAACTAAAAAACCGATTGAGTAGATAAGACCATCGTAACCTTTTAGGTATACAAGACCAGATATTCCTAGGAATGAAGCAGCTGACATATAGTCACCAGCGATAGCCATACCATTTTGGAAACCTGTGATTCCACCACCAGCAGTGTAGAAATCTTTTGCAGATTTTGTACGTTTAGCAGCCCAGTAAGTAACACCTAATGTAGCACCAACAAAGATAACGAACATTACAATTGCAGAAACGTTAAGAGCCTGCTTTTGAATCTCACCATCAATCGTTCCCGATGCAAATGCTGCGATCGAGCCAAGTATTAAAAATAAAAATATTCTATTCATCATAATCTAGTCTTCCTTTATTGCTTGTTTGATTTTATTTGATAAATCATCAAATTCGCTATTTGCACGTTTTGTATAAACACCTGTTAATAGGAATGCAAAAACAATAATTGCTATCCCGATAGGGATACCAATAGTTGTAACAGAATCAGCAGACATAGGAGTACCTAGTGCTGAAGGGTTAAACGCTATCGTTAAGATAAATGTAAAATACACTACCAACATCGATATAGTTAACTTAATTGCAAAACCAGTTCTAGTTTTTACAAGTTTTTGATAATCAGGATTAGCCTTGATTTTCTCTACGAGTTCTTTGTTCATTTTTTTTCCTTTTCTGGCACTAAATGCCGATGCCCCCGTGGCTAAAGCCTAAGTGGGGTATTTCCTTAGAAATTATAGTTAACTATAACTCTATACTCACTCCAACCAGTAGTTCCATAAGCCGCTGTAGGATCAGAAGGATCTTGTTTAGATTCATGAAAGCTTCTTGGAAAGTTAGCACGTGTTCTAAGTTGTAAACCTTTTACAGCTTCTGGGTAGTAAATGATGTCATAACCAGCTTCAGTTGCTGTTCTTGCGATTCCATAACCACTTGTTGCACTCATATCAAATGATGCATAGTAAGCAGCAGTAGATAGATTTGGACCAAAACCTTTCCAGTTGTAACTTGCAGCAGCTTTTGTAGCTTTTGTACCTGCCATAAACATGTGACGAGTTACCATACCTTGAGTAAAGGCAGGCATACCACCCCATGGTGTAAGAATAGCGCTAGCAGTTCCACCAGCGGCAGCTTCTGCAGCTGAGTTTGAAGTTGTTTGAGAATAGGCTACATAAGCGTTAAAATTTTCAACTTTAGCTCCAATTTTTGCACCAAGGTACATACTATTCACATCACCAGCTAGTTTTTTACCAACATTATCTTCTTTAATTAGTTGTCCCGCAACATATGGCTTTACACTGTCACTTAAAAGACAAGTCCATGAGTAATCTGCTTGACCATAAATAACATTCATAAGGTCATATGCATAATAGTCCCAAAGTTGAACCTTAAGGTTCTCAACACCTGTGTATACAGCTGAAACTACAGAAACACCATCAGTTTTTTGACCAACTGCGTATGTTCCCATATTTACAAATTGACCAACTTGATCTCTACTATCTACATATGAGTAACCAGAAGTTACTGATAGAAGTGCATTAGGCTGATTAGCCGCAGCGTTATAAACACGACCAAATGTACCTTGTGAAAAACCTGCTATATGTCCAGCAGTAAGAGTAACACCATCAATGTCTTTGTTAGTAATTACATATGCTTCAAAGAGGTTACGAATCATTCTTGCATCATCACCACCAGCCATAGGCGTCTCTAATGTTTGACGTCCCGCTCTAAAGTTAGTCTTTCCTGCACTATAGTTTAAGTACGCTTCACCCACAAAACTAAGGTTTTCATTTCCAGGACCAAAAAGAGTTGGATCTACTTTAGATAAATCTGTATAATCCGTATCATTTAAAAATCCGTTTGTCGTATAAAATGCTGTACCAAAAGTAAAGCCTTTAAAGTCTGCTGTTTCTAACTTTAAGTGACCACCAATTGCATTTGCACGTCTATGGGTAGTAGTACCTTTACTACCTTGATACTCTCTATCAACTGAGAACTCTCTAATCTGTCCGCTTGTTTTTCCTTCACTAAACATGCTGCTTAAATCTTCAGCTGCATGAATCGACGTACTTCCTATTACGCCTAAAACTACTGCACTAAGTGCTATGTTTCTTTTCATTTTATCTCCCCGTATTTATATTGAACTCTAATAGTAAAATATGAATATAGCGTGAGTGTAGCAAAGGTGCTATTTTTAGAAATACAGAGAAAAGATAAAGAATATGTGTAAAAAAGTAGCAAATATGTAGAGAAAATAGCTATTTTAGGAGTTTAGTACTTTTAAATAGTGTGAATATATGTATCACTTTAATACATTTAAACAAATTATAATGTAAAAATATTATTATATTTTATATCTATATTATTACGGTTTTTCTATCATATAGCCCATTCCACGGACATTGATGATTATATCTTCTCGAAGAGACTTTTTAAGTCTGTTTACTTCAGCACGTATCGTTGCATTGTCCACTACTTGTTCATCCCAAACATAGATACTAAACTGTTCAAAGTCTACAACCATTCCCCTGTTACGAGCAAGTAAGTCTATTATCTGAGACTGGCGTTTTGTGAGAGTACAAGCTTCTTGAGCAAAGAGCAGTGTACTATGCTCTTGGTCATAAGAGTAGTTTTTAGAGAGTCTTAAATGTATTCGAGGAGTGTCATTTGCTAGTTTTATTCTATCTAAACGCAGGCTCAACTCTTTAAGGTGAAAAGGTTTTTTCAAGTAATCATAACAGCCTAAGTCATATGCTCTTGATATATCTTCAATATCCACTAGTGCACTTATATAGATAGTCGGTGTATGTATTTTTAGCATATGCACTCTTTCTAGAAAACTCAGACCATCTATACCGGGAACATTTATATCAAGTATAAGTAGGTCATACGAAGACTCTTGGATCTTTTCAAAAGCACTTACTCCATCAAAAAAACTATCAACAGTATGCCCATCGCCTTGTAGGTATTCACAAACTGACTCATTTAACATCACTTCATCTTCTAGTAATAGTATCTTCATTATGTACCCATCATCTTAAATCTATATGTAAACGCAGTATACTCTTCATTTGAACTAACTCTAATCTCAACATCCTCTTCTTCGCAAATACTTCTCACAAGCTTCAGCCCTAACCCAAAACCATCTCTTGTTGTTTCATTCTCTTTCGTTTCACTTTCTCTATAGTATGCATCAAAAACTTTATCTGTATTTTCAATAATTTTAGATTTACTTCCCATCGAAAACTCCAAATACATTCCTACTTTTTCTAGCTTAATATCTACAAGCCCATTTGGCAAAGTGTACTTTATAGCGTTTGTAATAGTATTGTCGACTATTCTTTGTAGCTTTGTTTCATTAAAAAGTATATGAGCATCTACTATTTGTGGTTTATACTCAAAATTAATTCGAGACATCTGTGCAACTTCCATAAAGAAGTCTATTCTACTACTTATATACTTCTCAAAATTAAGAACTATTTTTGGATACTCTACCTGATCTTTTTTTACTAAGTAACTCAAATCATCATATATACTAAAGATATTTTTGACAGCAGCTTCTATCTTAGATAGCTGTCTGTCTTTGGTATTGTTCATCTCATATAGTTCAATACTTGTAAGTATAACACTTAGTGGTGTATTTGTTTCATGAACTGCATAACGCAGAAACTCTTTTTGCGAAACAAGGAGCTCTTGAGAGAATACCTTCTCCTTTTCTAAGTTTATGTTTATGTCCTGAAGTTCTTTTGTCTTCTCTTTTACTCGTATTTCTAAACTTGTATTTAATTCTTGGAGTGATTTTTTTTGCTTATTTATTGTTTCGACCATTTCATTTGCAAAGCCAATCATCACCCTAAAATCTTTAAAAAATATTGAATTTGGCACCATAACTGTCTCATCATGTGCAGCAGATTCAAAAAAGTCTAAAAAGGTCTGAGTATCCCTTTGAAGAACTCGATTAAAAATATTGTTAAGACCTAAGAATATACCAAATAGTATAAATGCCAATGTTACAGTAACAAGAGCTGTTTTTATCAAAAGTGCTTTTAATTTTTGTTTCTTTTCCTTAAGAAGTTCACCCTTGTCTAGTGTGTATGTACTATCTTGAATATTTTTCTCAATAGCTTTTTCATAGTCTTTGTACATATCTTCAACCAATAAAGCGACAAAAATAGTGCTAAAAACAAATATAATACCTATAGTCAGCATATTTGCTTGCTTAATCGTTATGTTGTTCATACGATTTAAAAATAGTTGTGACACTTTTAGTAGATATTTTTCCATAGTCTCTTTACATAGTTTCAAAAGCGTTCATAAGGTTTATCTCAATATGATTTAACTCTAAACTTGTATCAATTTTATAGTTAGAAATGTTTGTAAAAAGGTCTAACCCAATATCCTTTTTTCGAGCCTTAAGTGTAAGCTCCGCATTTATCGTTTTAATCTCTTTTAACTCACTATACAACTTAGTTGAATCCACATCCTCTGGAGGTACTATCAAGAACATATTCTTATTCAAATGACCTATGAATGTTTCTTTTAAAAGCTTATCTCTAATATCTTTTATACTCTGTGCAAACTCAACTTCTACATCAATTGCATCTTTTTTGCCATAAATCTTTTCTAAGTTTGAATAATGCTTAAGACTCATCAAAATAACATTAATAGACGTAGACTTTTGCTTTAAAAGCTCTATCTTTTCCAATGTAAATTTTCGTCCCGGTAACTTTGTGTTTTCATCTTTAAACATAGCATTGTGAATCGCAGTTATATCGGTAAAAGTGATTACTTGACTTCCATCTTCTTTGATTGTCGTCATATTAACCTAATACTCAATAGTTCTTGAGTTACGTATGATACGGACTTTTCTATTCTCTTCTTTAGCTTTGTATAACTCTTCAATGAACTCTTCATGTGAAAACGCACTTATACAGTGAGTGGCTTTTTCAAATAACACACTTACATCTGGCATCTCTAACTTAAAAGTTTCATAAGAGTCAAAACCTGCCAACTCTAAAAAAGCTCTATTTGCCATTGTTAATTCATTATCTCTTAACACTATGATTCCCAACTGTACTTGATCGAGTATCACTTGAGAACGACTAGATAGTAGTGTTACCTCATCTTCTAATCTCTCTTTCTCTTTTACAAGACTCAACTCTTCTGCAATCTTATATAAAACATATAAAAACTGTTTATTGTTAAAGGGTTTAAGTATAAACCTATTGATATCTAAATCAAGAAGCTTCATAAGATTTTCACTATCATTATAAGCAGAAGTAACTAGAATGGTCTGTTCATAGTGCTCTTCTTTTATCGCTTCTATCATCTCAATACCATTCATATTTGGCATATTTATGTCCGTAATGACTACATCAAAACTTCTCTCTTTATACTTGTTAAGTCCTATTGCTCCATCTTCAGCTAATACGACATCTGGAAAAAAACGCCCTAAAAATGAAGCTATTTCGTCACGAATCACCTCATCATCTTCTACATATAAAACGGAACACTCCGCAGCATATTTTTTTAGTTTTACAATATTTATATCCATCTAAATACCCACTTTGTTTAGAGTTATAGTAAATGAACTTGTATCGTCTATTACATCTACAACCAAAGAACCTGCTAAATGGTCTTCAACTATCATTTTTGACATATAGAGTCCTAGTCCAGTTCCATTTTTTTCATCTTTTGTACTGAAGTATGGATCAAAGATTTTTTCTACGACATCCTTAGGAATGCCCCCTGCATAGTCTTTAACTATTATAGATACTGTTTTAGCCGTACTTGTTGCTATAACTTCTATCTTCTTCTCCTCAATTTTATTCTCTTTATAAGCATCCATTGAGTTTTTGACAAGGTTTAAAACAATCTGAGTAATATCGTTTTTCATAGTTGTCAACATTAGATTTTCATCAATGTCGACATCTATTGCAACTCCATTACTTTTAATACTACTATCGATGATTAACAGAGTATCGTCTATGAGTTTTTTTAGTTTGACCTCTTCTTTTTTAAGATTTGGTTTAAAAAAGTTTTTAAAGTCATCTATCGTACTTGAAAGGTAACGAATCTGAGTATTTATCTGTTCTAACTTTGTTTCAAGTTTTTTCTCATCTACTTCCCCGAGTTCTATATCGAGTAATAAGTTGTTTATACTCATACCCATACCTGTGAGAGGTTGTCTCCACTGATGAGCAATCATACTAATCATCTCCCCAAGTGCTGCAAAACGCGACTGTTTCGCTATTAACTCATCTTTTTCCACTAACTGTACAAAGAAGTATCGTAAAGTAAAATAGATACTTGTGAAGATAAAGAGTGCTAACAGGTTTAATATAATGTAAAACTTCCACATAGTCCCATCAGAATCTATCGGAGCATAAACTGCGTTTATCGCACGAATTTCACCAAGCTTCTCATGGAAACCATTTTTATTACCATATACATCTGTCATATCCTTAGGAGCATCACTTGGTACTCCATGACACTGTAGACATTTATCTGTATTTCTTTCTACACCAAAAGCATAAAATAGCTTATCTTGACCATTATGTTTGACCTTTTCTTTATAGAGTGACATCTCTGAAGCATTAAACTTTTTTAACACTTCTGACTCAAATGCAGTAGCTTTGTTCTTAGGGTTTGTTGGATTATCACTTGCAAACTTGAAATCAAGTTCTGAGTAGATATGGTGGTTGTCATTCTTGAAGTTCTCTTGAACATTAGCAACGATATATGTCGAAGACATTAAAGAAACATCAAAAAAGTCTTTATCCAATCTATTTTGGGCTATTAACTTATTCACTGCTGGTTTTTGATGATCAGTAATATATTTTTGTATAGCTGCTGCCATGATAAGATTATCTTTGATTTTTTTCTCAGCACTCTCATAACTGTACGAACTGAGTACATAGTAAAGCACAACTGATACGAAGATATATATCAGAACAAATATTACTTTTATTTTATTTAACAAAGTTTTTAGCATCTATCACCCTTTAGTAATATATATTAATCTTATAGTATCATAAGATATGTTTTTTTTTATAAAAAAATTAAAAACTTATACTATAATTTCAAAAATAATTTACAAAGGCTTTATCATGTTTGGAAAAACTGAATTAAAAGATTATAACATTAGTGCAGATGAGTCACTAAAACAACAGTACGCAAAAGTATCTACTAGTAAAGGTGACATCTGGATTAAACTTTTCCCAGAGGAAGCTCCAAACACAGTAGCAAACTTTGCTCACCTTGGTAACACTGGTTACTATGACAACTTAAACTTTCACCGTGTTATCCCTGGGTTTATGGCTCAAGGTGGATGTCCTACTGGAACTGGTACAGGTGGTCCAGGTTGGGCTATTGCTTGTGAGACTACTACAAACACTTCTGTTCATACTCCAGGAACTCTTTCTATGGCTCATGCTGGACCTAACACTGGTGGAAGCCAGTTCTTCATAACTTTTGTTGACACTCCTCACCTAGATGGCGTTCACACTGTTTTTGGTGCTATCGAGAGAGAAGACCAAGCTAGTTTTGATGTTCTTGCTCAGATTCAAGGTCAAGATGGTATCAACTCTATCACTGTAAGTGAAACAAGAGATTAATCCACTTTCTATTGTTGGCGTTTGTTAAACGCCAACAACCTTCATATATAAAAAGGTAAAAGATGCAAGATACTCAAAATCTTTTATACCAATTCAACCCAGCAGATTTCATTTCAAACTTTGTACCCTTAGTTGTCATTTTAGATGAGCGAGTAAAAGAGTTCGAGTATAAAATGTGGAATGTTCTTATAGTTAAAGAGAAGATAACAGTTCAAAACAGAGAGACTCTTCAAAAACTTATAGAGAAAATATCTCAAGAGTATGAGTGTGAAGATCATATCTATTTCTACAGTAGTCTTCTAAATGCTAATGAGACTATTATAAACGCCATCTTATGCAGTGCAAATGCACTCTTTACTGAGGGTTTATCTGCAGAAAACAACTTAAGTAATTTGCTAAATAATAAAGACTCTTTTCCTGTTTTCTACCTCTGTGCAAATAAAAACATTGAGTTTATTAAAGCTTGTCAAGAGTATGACATTAGATACCATTTAGACTTTTGTCCCGATATGCAAAATGACACTAGTAGTAGGCTCAAAAAAGTTCTAGATAGGTTTGAGAAAATCATCTCTTCATAAAAGAAACCGTATCTCGTCCTACTCTCTGAGCTATATTTTCTAACTCATCAGGAGTAAGTACAAGACTACACATCTCTTTTACGAGATATATAAAAGCTGCTGCATCAGAAGATGCTCCTTTTAAGCCTGAAGAGATTGGGATTGACTTAGTCACTACAACTTTATGCTCAGTAAAAAACTCTACTATCTCTAAATCGTCTGTGTATTCACAAAGAACTTGATAGGCTTTATAGATTGTGTTTGACTCTAAAGAAATCTCATCACACCCTTCAAGAGTAAAAGAGCTACACTGATAAGGTATAAAACTTATAGTGTCATATAGTTCGCCCTCTTTTGCAGTAGCTTTGATACTATAAACTAAACCATTTTTATCTATAGATAGTTTTTTCTTCTCAGCTTTCTTGGCTTTATTTGCGTTTATAGACTCTAGAAGAGTATCTTCATCCCAAAATCCACCCTCATCTCCACCTTCAAATCCACCCATAGATACCCTTTAGAAAATTATGAGCTAATTATATTGAGTTATGATGAACAGCTTATATGTGATATGCCAGCAACTTCAAAAAACTGAGATGGTTTTAGTTTATAGTACTTATCTTCTATCTCTTTTGAGAGCTCATCATATGGATGATTCATTACTTCTTGCATCTCTTCAATGAGAGAGTAGTTAGCGTCTGTAGCTTGCTGATACGCTGGTACTAAAAACCACTCCCGTAAACTATACTTAGGATTAACAAGTTTCATCTGTTTTGAGAGTTCCTCATTAGACTTGTTAGTAGCTTTAAGGATCGACTTCCATTTTTCAAGCCATTGTGACCAACTTTTCTCAAGTTCTTTATCATCTCCTAACTTTTTGTAAAAGCTTTTTTGTAGTGGCTCGATGTTCTCAGGTAGCTGTGATAGCTCTCGAAAGAAGATAGTGTAGTCAACAGAAGTTTTAAACATTAAACTCTTTAACTCATCAAACAGAGTTTCATCAAATGTTTCAAGCCCTAGTTTATCTGCCCACATCTTTTGCATCTGCTCTTTCATCACATCAGAGAATCCATTTAAAACCTCTTCTAACTCAAGTAGTGAGTCTTTATCTGATTCAAGAAGAGGCCTCAGTGCTATACAAAAAACAAGAAAGTTACGCTCTGCAGCAATAGGTTGATTGAAAAATGAGAAATGCACTCCTCCACCTGTCCACGGCTGGTACTTAGGGTCAAACATATCTATAAAACCAAATGGTCCATAGTCTAGAGTGAACCCTCCTGCAGCACAGTTATCACTGTTAAAGTTTCCTTGAGTGTAACCCACACGAACCCAGTTTGCTACAAGTGAGGTCAATCGCTTACGAAACTCTTTTGCCAGCAGTACTACTTTTTCTTGTGTTGTTAAACTCTTCTCAATGACATCACTGTACTCACGATCAATCAAATGCAAGACAATTTGTTCAAGCTCTTCCATTGCTTTTGGATGCTCATTTTTACGAGCACGACGACCAAAGAGTTCGATTTGACCTACACGAAGAAATGATGGTGCAACTCGTGTTGATATAGCGACAGCTTCATCTATCATAACCTCAGGGTCTTTAGAGTAAGAACCATCAAAAAACCATGGACGCTTTACTGTCTCTGTTTTAGAAGTATAGAGACTCAAAGAACGAGATGTTGGTATACCTAGTGCATGCATATGCTCTTGTGCTAAAAACTCCCTGATACTTGAACGTAGTACTGCACGACCATCTGCCCCACGACAGTATGGCGTTTTACCACCACCTTTGAGTTGCATTTCCCATCTTTTACCACTTAAAATACCTTCAAAAACAGAAACTGCACGACCATCTCCATAACCATTTCCTGTTTGAAATGGGCACTGCTGATAATACTCTCTTCCATAGATAGAAAGTGCATATCCACATGCCCAACCAAGTTTACTCATCGGTTCTGGCACACTAGCAGTATCTCCAGAGAACATACGAATAAAGTCTGGCGATTTAGCAAGAGTATCAGCAAATCCTAGTTCACTAAACAGACTCTTAGAGTGTGTTATGTAGAGAGGATCTTTAATCGGTGTCGGTTTTACACTCACATAGTGACCACTAAAAACCTCTCTTGGTAAATAGTCTACACCATCCGCTTTTGCATCTGGGTCACGATTTAAACTCTTCATAAGTGAGTAGTCTACTAACTCTGATAAATCCTTAAGTGTTTCTACTTTTTTAAAAGTTTGTTCTGTTTCTTGCATACCGATTCCTTAGTCTCTCTTAATCTCAAAACTTCTTTTTGCTTCAATTTCGTTGGATTATACACATAGACACTCTACCCTGCCTTAGTATTTTTACTTACTTTTAATATTTAAAAGAGGATAATGAAATATATAGGAGATATTATGAGTAAACATAAAGAAAAGATAAAGAAGTTATTTGAGCACCCAATATCTGGTAATATTGATAGTTTGAAATTAGTTCATGCTTTAGAGCATTATGGTGCTAAAGTTGATATGAGTAAACAAAATCGTGCACTCATTCACTTCAATGGAAGAGAGCACTCTTTGACACTTTCACATAGAAATGAACTCTCAAAAGATTCTATAGTTAAGCTTCGTCACTTTTTAGAAGATGTGGAATTAACTCCAGACAAGCTATAATAAATCATGAAAAAGAAACTCTTACTACTTGAAGATGATATCGCTTTAAATGAGACTATAGTCGACTACTTAGAGAGTCTTGACTTTAGTGTAACTACACTCTATGATGGCAACAGTGCAGTAGACGCTATATACGAAAACAGTTTTGACCTACTTCTACTCGATGTAAATGTTCCCGATATAAATGGCTTTGAGATACTTAAAAAAACAAGAGAAGCAGGCACTACAACTCCCGCTATCTTTATAACTTCTCTAAACGCCATGCGTGACTTGGAGAATGGATATGAGAGTGGATGTGATGACTACATCAGAAAACCCTTTGCATTAAAAGAGTTAAAGCTAAGAGTAGAGAGTATCTTAAAAAGAGACTTCTTTCACAATGAAAGTAGTAAAGTAGAGATAGATAAAGATATCTCCTATGACACACAAAGTGACATACTAATCATCAAGGGTCAGCAAATCACACTAAACGCCAAAGATGCAACACTGTTGAAACTCTTTTTACAACATAAAGAAGAGCTTGTAACTCATGAAAGCATATATGAAACACTATGGGGCTATGATGAGCAAATAAGTGAGAGTGCTCTACGAACATATGTAAAAAACCTAAGAAAATATCTAGGAAAGGAAAAAATTGTCAGTATTAAAAAACTTGGATATAGATTTACCACAAAGTGAAAAAAAGACTCTTTTTAGATTTCTTTCACTCTACCTCTTTTTTACTATAGTTATCTTAGGACTTACAGTATCTCTTTACTACACCATGCAACAAGAGCTAGCTAACAATCAAAAGAAGATTTTACTAGATGAGTATGCAAATGAGTTTCTAACTAAACTAGAAGAGCTAGAAAATGATAAAACAAATACTCTTCTCTACCCTATAGATAAAAAGTTTAAAACTTCACTCTATGGTAAAGACTATAAACTAATATACTCTACTCTTTCTCACCCACTTAACTTACTAACAGAAGTCACCTATACAAACAACAAAATCATTAGATACATAACTAACCCACAGAAGTACTACTTAAACACTCAGTACATCATAGTTGAACTTGAGGATGACAAAGTCTGGTTTCATAAAACCATCAAAATCATCATACTCTCAAGCCTACTCTTTTTTATTTTTATGATAATCATCGGATACTTTTTACTAAACCTCTTCCTTAAACCAATGAAGGATGCTCTACATCTCCTTGATACTTTTATAAAAGACACTACACATGAGTTAAATACACCAGTAAGTACTATCATGACAAATATAGAACTAATAGATAGAGACTCTATAGAAGACAAGTATCTACTTAAAATCATAAACCGTATAGACATAGGAGCCAAGACCATATCTAATATATATGATGATTTGACCTATCTTATGTTAAACAACAAAGTTATTTCAAACAATCAAGCCATAGACTTAAAGTTGCTAGTAGAGCAGAGAGTAGAGTACTTCACCATCCTCTCAAATATGAAAAAACTCAAAGTACTACAAAAGCTTGACTCTGATGTCATCATAGAGATTGACAATATAAAAATCACAAAACTCATAGATAACATTCTTTCAAACGCCATCAAGTACAATAAAATAAATGGCTCAATCACTATAGAGTTAGATAAAAATAGACTTACTATCAAAGATACAGGTAAAGGCATAGCACAAAAACATATAGATGCTATGTTTGATAGATATGCAAGGTTTGACACTACTGTCGGTGGCTTTGGCATAGGTCTAAACATCGTTAAAATGATCTGCGATGAGTATAACCTCACTATAAATATCACTTCAGAACTTGATAACTGGACACAAGTAACTATCTCTTTTTAAATTCCACAATCATTCCACAATCTTTTCATATACTGCTCTTGTAATTAAAATTAAGGAGCAAAAGATGAAAACAATTAACAAAGTATTATTAGGTTTAGCGGTAGTTGGCTCTTTGAGTCTTGCATCTGCAAATGGAGCGGATACATATAAAAAATGTATCGCATGTCATGGTGTTAACGCTGAGAAAAAAGCTTTAGGCAAATCTGCAATCATTAAAGGGTGGGAAAGCTCTAAAACAATAGCAGCACTCAAAGGTTATAAAGATGGAACTTATGGTGGTGTCATGAAAGGTGTAATGAAAGGTCAAGTAGCAAGTTTAAATGATGCACAGATAGAGTCTGTAGCTAAGTTTATAGAATCTAAAAAATAAACAGAGAAACAAAAAAGGATATATTATGAATAATTTATTAAAAACAGTTTTAGCTAGTGCAATGATACTAGCGGTTAGTTCAACAGTTGTATCTGCGGATGCTAAAAAAGGTCAAAAGTATTACCTTAAAAAACTAAAAGTATGTAAAAAAGATGGTCTAAAAAATGGTGCTGTCTTTGCAACTAAGCATGATCGTAAATCATGGGCACAGATGAAAGAGAATGGGACATTAGTCCAAGAGTGGAACAACATCTGTCCAAGTGGTGTTAAGAAGTTTAAAAAGATGAAAGAGAAAGATATAACAAATGTATATGATTTTGTTTGGAAGTATGCGTCTGATGGTGAAGTGCCATCTTGTGGTTAAAAAAGTAAATCTTTAAAGGAATAATTATGCAAAGAAGAAAATTTTTAAGTATGACTCTAGGTGCATTAGCACTAGCAGTTGTACCTGCAAGTGTAAAAGCAGAAGATTATAGAAAGAGTAGACCAGCTGTATGGTCAGCTCACACTGTAGATGAGTCTATCAAAGCAATGTACGGTTCAACTGACCTAGTAATGGAAGGTGTTAAATTAACAGCTCCAGATGTTGCAAGTAATGGTGGAGCAATCCCTGTTGACTTTTCAACTTCATTAGATATCAAATCAATTGCACTGTTCCAAGATGCAAATCCAGAAGCTGCAGTTATGGCTGTTACAACAAACAAGTATAGTATCAACAACTACTCAGTTAAAATCAAAATGGGTAAATCAGGTACTATCACAATCGTTGCTGAAGGCAGTGATGGTAAGCTATATGCTGCTAAGAAAACTTTAGATGTTGCACTTGGTGGATGTGAAGGTTAATCCTTTTACAAAACAATAAAAAATTAATTATTAAAGGTAAACTATGAAAGTAAAAGCAAAATTAAAAAATGGTGTTGTTAAAGTAAAGGCTATGGCTAAACACGAAATGAGCACATTTAACATGATGGAAAAGAAAACTGGTAACGCAGATGATGCGAACTTTATCGTTCACATGAGAGTTTAATGTATCCTTTTTTTTGTACCAGTAAAACAACTTGTCTTATTCCACCTCTTTACGATACTAGTGGTAACAGTTTTGCTCCTTTTGAGTCTAAATTATTAACAGCTTGATAGTAAATCTCATTTGGAGTTTTATAGTCAATTGCTGAATGTAATCTTTTTGAGTTGTATAGATTCATATATTTTTCTATAGCTCGATTGAGAGCTTTGATATTTTTGTATTCGTTTAAATAAATTTCCTCATATTTAATACTTCGCCAGAATCTTTCAATGCAAATATTGTCAGTTGCTCTGCCAACTCCATCCATTGAAATTTTGATATTGTGTTTTTTGAGAATATCAGTATGAGCTTTTGAGGTATACTGACTTCCCTGATCGGTGTTGAATATTTCAGGTTTAGGGTAAAGTGCAAGAGCTTCATTTAGAACACTTGTAACAAGTGAAATATCCATAGTGTTTGAAAGTCTCCATGAGAGTATCTTTTTACTGTGCCAATCGATAATTGCAGCTAAATACACGAAACCTTTTTCAAGCTTGATATAGGTTATATCAGTACTCCACACTTGATTGGTTTGCTCAATGATTACTCGTCCTGCATAGTCTCTAAAATCTTTTAGGAGATATGGATACTTATAATGCTCTTTGTTAGCTATTGTAGTACCCAAGGGGCATAGCAATCTTAGGCTTTGTGTATAAGGCTTCTATCCCCATATACTTCATAGCTTTTGTAACAAACTTCTTTCCAATATTAAAACCATCTCTTAAGAGTTGGGCATGGATTCTTCTAGAGCCATATGATGGAAAGTCTGAGTAGATATTATTGATGGCATCGAGTAATCTTAAATCACTACCGCTACTAAATGGTTTAGTCGGATTGTAGTAGAGACTTGATTTACTGACATGCAATAGTTGGCACTGCTTATTTAGTGAAATATTTAGCTTGGTATCGACAAGAGTCTTTCTCTCACTTGATGATGCCAAGCTTACGAGCTTTCCCTCAAGAAAATCCTTGTCAACAATTAAGTTACCTACTTTTTTGGCTAACTCATCGTTAGACTTTTGAAGAGATTCAATCTCATCCTTATACTCTTTAACAACTGTGCTTTTATCAAATGCAAGTGACATATTTTCTAAAAACTGCTTTTTCCAATTTTTTAGGCTTACAGGTAGAACCTCATAGGCACTAGCAATTTCGTTAATTGTCTTCTCACCCTCTAAGACTTCTAAAACTAATTTGGCTTTAAAGTCTGCACTATAACTTTTTCTCTTTACGCTCATTTTTTATCCCTATATTTTCTATTTCAATTTTATCATTTTTGGAATAAGAAAATAGATTTTAGTGGTTTAGATTTAGGGATACATTATACTCATCCCGATAAGCTTTAGTTGCACCACCAACATCAAATGCTAAAGATGCATTTTCTAAAAACTGTTGCTTCCATTTTCCTAATGACTGGGATGTTATTTTATACTTAGTCGCTATTTGACTTGTAGTCATCTCTTCTTTTAGCATTTCTAAGACTATTTTAGTTTTTTGTTCGGCAGTGTAAGTTTGCCCTTTTTTTCTACTCATAATTTATCTCCATAATTCGTAATTATTTTAACTTTTTTGAAAATAAATCTTACTGAATTGGTGTCTTAGATTTTAGGGGCATTATAATATGCAGACAGATGGATATCCTGGATACAACATAATAGCTAATAAAGAAGAAGTGACTCAACTCGGTTGTTGGGCTCATGCTCGCAGACGATTTGCAGATATCATCAAATCTGGTGCTAGTGATGC
>JAYEJR010000196.1:0-5184 GCA_034660715.1 Campylobacterota bacterium
TACTAATGTCTTCAAAAGTTTTAGTTTCTCTTTCAGGCACCTATGAAACAAAAAGGAGTATAATAAAGAAAAAGAGAAGAGTATTGGAAAAAATTAATTGTGATGTGTTAATAATAGGTGGTGGACCTGCCGGAGCAGTTTGTGCAGTAACTGCAAAAATGAACTTCCCAGATAAAGAAATTTTAGTTGTAAGAGAATATGAAAAGCAGCTTGTTCCATGTGCTATTCCTTATATATTTGGTGAGACATTAGGTTGTAGTGAAAAAGATGTTGGCTCTTGTGGAGCAGCAGCTGAGATGGGTATATCAACTCGTTTAGGAAATATCAAAGATATTGACTTTACAGATAAAATCGCTTTTACTGATAAGGAAGCGATAGAGTTTGACAAGTTAGTATTTGCTACTGGTTCTAAACCTTTTGTTCATGAATCTCTTCGTCATTCACTTGCACTAAATGGAGTCTTTACAGTTGCAAAAAATAAGGAGCTTATCGATAAAGCAAAAGCATACTTAGAGGATAAAAAAGAGGTTGTGGTTGTAGGGACTGGTTTTATAGGTATTGAGATGGCAATGGAACTAATATCGGGTGGAAAAAATGTAACTCTTGTAGGTGCTAGTAAGCATGTACTTAAAGGCTCTTTTGACACAGAGATAGCTATACAAGCTGAAGAGATACTACTAAAGGCAGGTGTGAACTTTATAGGTAGCGATAAGGTAAAAGCTATCATCGACACTAATGGCGATAACATAGTAAATGGGGTAGAGTTAGAGAGTGGAAAGGTTGTAGATGCAGAGGTTGTTATCTTAGCAACTGGTTATAAACCTAACACTGAGCTTGCACAAAAAGTTGGTGTTTCTCTTGGTCACTATGATGGTATCTGGGTAGATGAGTATATGCGCACGCAGAACCATGATGTTTTTGCAGTAGGTGACTGTAGTGCTAGACGAGCCTTTATCACTAAAACGCCATCCAAGGTTATGCTTGCATCTACTTCCGCAGCAGAAGGAAGAACAGCTGGTAGTTCTCTTTATGGACTTAAGTATATAAAAGGTTTTAGTGGAACTATCGCGATATTTTCAACGATGATAGGCGACAATGCTTTCTCATCAGCAGGTGTAACTGAAGATGAAGCTAGAGAAGCTGGTATGGATGTTGTAGTCGGAACATTCAGTGGTGTCAATCGACATCCAGCAACTATCCCAGGTGCACAAAAACAGTCTGTAAAGTTAATAGCAACAAGAAATGGTGGACAGGTAATAGGTGGGCAGATAGTAGGTGGGAATGAAACAGGAGAGATGATAAATATCATTGGTCTTATGATTGAGACCAATATGAGTATTTATAATGTAATGTCCATGCAAGTTGCAACACAGCCTATGTTAACGGCTGCTCCAACAAACTATCCAATAGTTATGGCTGCTATGATGGCATCAAAAAAGGTAGAAGAGTAGTGACTAGATTTTCGAAGATATATAGAAAGTACAAACATACTAATGAAAATGAAGAACAGAAGCCAAAAAAAGAGTGTATAGATATCAAAGGATATGCTTTTATAAAAAGAAAAGTAGGACTTATGAGCAATGAAGTGGATAGGCCAGAGTATAATTCTGTTACTGAGTTATCTAAATAAAGCTCATGTTCTTCCATTAAGCTGTATAGATAAAATGGCTAGGATAAAGACAAAACCTTTAGGTAAATTGTAGTCTATGCTATGCAATAGCTTCTATTTTTTATAAAAAAGCTTTCCCCCGATAACTAAATCTTCATGAGCTGAAAGTATTAGGTTTGATGGCGTTTTAACACCAAAGTCTATGTACTTGATAGTAATATTTCCATCTATCTGTATGTTAGAGTCATTTTCAACTATAACTCATGATAAGTACTAAGATTATTTTGTACATTTCTTATATTTTAGAGATGATTTTTTCAAACTCTTGTGTGATGTGTGAAGTGTCTGTTTCATCTTTACACTCTATGATATGAATGTAGAGAATATCATCTTTTACATCAAGAGTAAGTGTCCCTGGTGTAAGTGTTATGGAGTTTGCAAGTAGGAGCTTTTTCCAGTCACTTTTTAACTCAGTCTTTACTGCTACTATAGCTGGGTTTAACTTCATGTCAGGACTCAGAACTCTTTTTGCGATTTGTAGGTTTGAGACGATGAGGTTTTTTAGAAGTACTAGTATATAGATGAAAAGGTAGTAAGGGTTAATCATCTCTACTTTCTCATTTTGAAACATTTTTATATAGAGTAAAGAGATACCTGCACTCACACTAAGTCCAACAGCCAAGTTAGATAGTTCAGAGTTAGCACTCAGAATCATCCAAAGAGCGAAAAGTAAAATAGTCCAAAATATAAAACGCATCACTTATCCTTTGGCATGTATAAAAAGTCACTTGCATTTTTTGTGACATTTAAGTAATCTTCTGCAAGTTTAAGACTATCTGGAGGACATACATCAGTACAAAGAGAACACCAACAGCATCTTCCATAGTCTATACGAGGAATACACTGTGAAGAGTTCTTAGGGTTAAACTCTTCATCGATATGAATCATATCTATAGCATCATTCATGCAAACATCTTGACAGTTTGCACACCCTATACAATCTTTTAAGACATTTGTATGAAAACCTCTATAGCCAGTAACAGTATCTTTTTTAACAGCAGGGTAGGCAATGGTATTAGGTTTTTGCCAAAAAGCATTGAGTATTTTAAGTGGGGAGAGAGTCCCCTTTACATCTATAGACCATTTCATCTTTTTACCTTAGGATAAAGTTCTTATTCTATATTATATCCAGTGGTTTTGAAAAATAGTATCCTTGTGAGTAATCGATACCTAATTCTATGACTTTCGTATATATATCTTCATTTTCCACAAACTCTGCAATTGTTTTCATCTTCATTTTTTTAGCAAAATCAACGATTGTCGAGACAACCATTTGTGCATCTGTATTTGTATCGATATTTTTAATCATACTTCCATCAATTTTAATATAGTCAGCTCTTAGTTTCATGAGATACTCAAAGTTACTGTATCCAGTACCGAAGTCATCTATAGCTATTTTAGCACCGTATGATTTGATTTTATTTACAAAGGTTGCAATATTCTCAAAGTTTTCTATAGATTCTGATTCTACAATCTCAAAAACAACTCTATTACCTATATCGTACTCTTTGAGGATATTAAATATATAGGTGTTGATATCTTCATCTAAAATATCATGTATAGTCAAGTTAACAGAAAACTCAATTTCTTTGTCTTTAAAGGTCTCAAAGGATTTTCGTAACATAATTTTTGTAATTGAGTTGTAGTGTTTAGTTTTTTTAGAGATTTCAAGAAAGAAGTATGGTGAAATCAATGTGCCATCTTCATCTTTAATTCTTACTAGAGCCTCGTATTTTTCCCAGTGATTATTCAGATTATTAACTATAGGTTGAAAAACTGGAGTAATTCTATCATCATCGATAGCTTCTTTGATTTTTTTAGTCCAATTAAGATTGTTTTCATACTCTTTATTGAGGGAGATGTCATCAGTATAGACGATAAGATTCTTATTTTCTTTTTTTGCTTTTTTTAGAGCCATATCTGCTGATACAAGAAGTTTGTCTTTTATTTCAAAGGATATAGCAGTACTTACATTGAGATGTATCTCATCATCTAGGATTTTTATAGGAGAGGTTTTGATGTGGGCTATTAGCCTATTCATAATGTTTAAGAAAACTTCTGCAGAGGTGTCGGAGTCAAATATTACATACTCATCACCTTGTAAGTGATAGAGTTTGGAGTGCTCTTTCTCTATTTGACTATTGAGTATTTTTCCCAATGATTTGATAACTTTATCACCTTGGACATGACCATAAAAGTCATTAATTTGAGCAAAATTGTCTATATTTACAATTGCCAAAACAGGATTTGTACTCTCTCTGATGTCATTATTGAGTTTATATCTGTTACCATAGCCAGTGAGTGTATCCGTACTAGCTAGTTCATCAAGAATCTGCTGCTGCTGTATAACCTCAGTGATATCATGTCGTACTGCTATATACTCGACTATTTCGTTGTTTTCATCCAACACAGGAACTATGGAAGCATCTATCCAGTAGTTACTTGATTTTCCTCTATTGAGTAGTCTACCATGCCAAACTTTTTTATTTTGTATAGTGTTCCACAACTCTTTAAAGAGTGATGCTTTTGATTCTAGTCCTCTTAAAATACTATGGGGTTTTCCTATCACTTCATCTCTGCTATAACCAGATATCTTACAGAAGTTATCATTTACATAGGTAATATGCCCTTGTAGGTCAGACTTTGAAACTATACTAGATTCATCCATAGCTAATTTGTAACTTTTTAGAAGTGCTTCATGTTTTAAAAGTGTTTGGTTCTGTTCTAGTGTTTTTGTCTCTAACTTTTTGAGTTGAGTGACATCTGTTAGGTAACCTATAAAGTGTGAAATGTCTCCATTGGAGTCTCTTATAATTATCGTTGTATCATGTACCCATTTATATGTTTGAGGTTTGGTGCGAAGTCTATATGGCTTATGTATAAAAGAAGTACATGTTTGAGAGCTTGAAGCATCTGTAACCTCTAAAACAACTCTATCAAGATCATCTTCATGGATTAAGCTTGCATACTTTAAGAGATTGGAAAGAAAGTCATCGGCTTTGTAAGAATATTGAGATTCTATATTTTTTGAAACACATAAGACAGGCCAGTCCTCTTTGTTTTCCCATATAAATATAACAACAGGACCAACATTAAAAAGCTCACTATTAATAATTGACCTGTAAGTTTCCAAATTCATATAGTATATCTCTTAAATGTGATTTTATTATAATAATAGTATATCAGTTAAATACAATATAATCAAATATTTTGTTATCTTTCAATCTCCGGAGGACAGATACCAAGAGAGTTCATAATCAATGCAACATCGCTTAACTCCGCATCTACAAGGAGCTTTTCCAAGAGTGTAAAGCCATGAACGAGGGATGGACCTCTCACTTGCATGCGTCGTATCTTCTCACTTCCATCGCCAGCCATATAGTAAGCGAACTCTCCACGAGCGGATTCCACTTTTACCCAAGTGTCGTCTTTTGGGAGTTTGAACTTTCTATGTCCGGGGATTTTTGTCATTAAAACGCCATCTTTAGGCATTTTTTCTATAACCTGTTCTAGTA
>JAYEJR010000197.1:0-5166 GCA_034660715.1 Campylobacterota bacterium
CTTAAGACATAGTCCATATATAAAAAACCTAACCTTGGTAACTGTTTACTACTTAAGCCCATTTAATTTCCTTTGTAAAATTCATCACAATACTATCATACAACTATTTCAGTATGACTACAAAAATCCTTACTTCACTTTTCCTAGAAATTCACAATCTATAGTGTTTACTTTTACGAGGTCGTCTACTAGTACATGATAAGGAACTTGAACAACAGCACCTGTCTCAAGAGTAGCAGGTTTTTTAGAACCACTTGAAGTATCACCTTTGAAGTTTGGAGGAGTATCTGTTACTACTAGTTCCATAAACTCTGGAGCTTGAACTGAGATAGCTTTGTTTTTGAAGAATATAATTTCAACATTGATTCCGTCTTTGAACCATTTTGAAGCCTCATCACACTGATCATACTCAAGACCTAGTTGATCATAAGTTTCATTGTCCATGAACTGGTACATTTCACCATCATCATAAAGATACTGCATAGTTTTATAGTCAATTACAGGAATCTCAAACTTATCACCAGCATGAACAGTTTTTTCAACTACTTTACCATTTAAAAAACTTTTCATTTTCATACGAACAAACGCCGCACCTTTTCCTGGTTTTACATGTTGAAACTCAACAATTTTATAAGGAACTTCTCCTACTATTAGACGTACGCCTTTTTTAATATCACTCATACTAACTGTTGCCATTCATACACCTTGCAAATTATTTTTGTTTATTCTACACTAAAGGTACTTAGAATGATATAATACTGATATTATTTACCACTTAGGAAATTTAACAACTATGAAATTCACTTTAGAAGCCACTAGTGGCAATGCCCGTGCAGCAACTATTCAGACCGCACACTCTAGTATAAAAACACCAGTATTTATGCCTGTTGGAACCATAGGTAGTGTTAAGAGTCTTGACGCTGACGATTTACTCAACCTTCTTGGTGCTGAAATAATTTTAGCCAATACCTACCATATGTATCTCCGCCCCGGAGACAAAGTAGTAGCAAATATGGGGAAGCTTCATAACTTTACGAAATACCCTAAAAGTTTTTTAACGGATAGCGGTGGTTTTCAAGCTTTTTCACTCTCTGATATCTCAAAGCCTATGACTAATGGAATAGAGTTTCGTTCTCACATTGATGGTTCAAAACACTTCTTTACTCCAAAAGGTGTTATAGACATCCAAACAAACCTTGGTTCTGACATCATGATGATTCTAGATGACCTTGTTGCTCTTCCCGCTACACAAGAGCGCATAAGGGTGAGCATAGAGAGAACTACTGCTTGGGCACAGGAGTCTATAGACTACTTCCGTTCACAACAAGAAAAAGGCATCTGTAAAGACCAAAATATTTTTGCCATCATCCAAGGTGGGACAGACAGAGCTTTTCGTACAAAAAGTGCAACAGAACTTTGTGCTATGGATTATGATGGTTTTGCTATTGGTGGGCTTTCCGTAGGTGAGTTAAATAATGAAATGTATGACACAGTAGAACATACAGTTCAGCACATGCCAACAGATAAACCAAGATACCTTATGGGTGTGGGTACACCAGAAGATCTCATAGAGAACATCGAACGCGGTATTGATATGTTTGACTGTGTTATGCCAACTAGAAATGCTAGAAATGGAACACTTTTCACATCATTTGGTCGTATGAATATAAAAGGTGCTAAGTTTAAAGAAGATGCAGCACCTGTAGATCCTGAGTGCCAATGTCTTACTTGTCAAACATACTCGCGTGCTTATCTATGTCACCTCTTTCGTGCTCGTGAGATAACATATTTTCGTTTAGCAACTATACATAACTTACACTACTACTTAAATCTTATGAGAGAAGTTAGAGAAGCTATACTTGAGGATAGATTTGCAGAGTATAAAGAAGAGTTTTACAAAAAAAGAAGTTAAATGCTTCTTGCGCGTATTTTTAATATTTCAGGCAAAACAAAGTGTCTGAAATGTTCCACTTTTATCGGTTTTTTTATAAACTGGTGAACACCTATGTTTTTCATTTTTTTATAACTTTCTCTATTCTCTTCTCCACTAATGGCAAAAAAAGACTTTTTCAAACTTGGAGTCTCACTCAAAACAGATCCGGCAAACTCATAACCGTTCATTAGTGGCATATTTATATCACTAAATACCATATCAGCGCCATTTTCTTTTATGAAAGCAAGTGCATCGTGTCCATTCTCAAACTTGAACATCTCATCTTCAGTAACATCCAAGTCTTCTAAGTAAGCCTCTATCGTCATTCTAATTGTTAGTGAGTCATCTAAAATTATAATTTTCATGCCGTTATTGTATCATAAGGTTCAAAAAGTGGTAAAAGAGTTAGGTATCGATCTATCTCAAGGTTACTACTTTAGTGAACCGACTCAGAGTATAGAGACTAAACCTCTTAACTCTTGAGTACTATATAAAGAGCCTGCATCTTTAACAACTTCTACCTTTGAAGTATCAAAAAGAATCATATCAGCACGTCTTCCTACCTCAATTATTCCTGCATCTTGTGAAATACTTGCAGCTGGATTTTGAACTGTTAACTTTAGTAGTGTTGGCATATCGATCAGTCCACTCTTTACTAGTTTAGTATAGTAGAGCGAAAGTGCTGATACTAGTCCAGAACATCCATAAGCTGCATCATAAAACGCCACCTCTTTATTTACAGGTGAACTTGGTTTATGAAGAGTAGTAAGAACATCTATATCACCATTTTTAAGAGCTTTTTGAAGAAGTAGCATATCATCTTTACTTGCAAGAGGTGGATCTAGTTTTGCTATAGTGTTGAAGTCTTCACAAGCCTCATCACAGTTTATAAGATGATGGATAGAGACTTCACAGCTAACCTGTACTCCCTCTTTTTTTGCTTTTGCTATTAGCTCAACTGAACGCGGGGATGCTATAGCCTTAAAAAGAATCTTTATATTGAAGTGTCTTGCTATCTCTATCATGCGCGAAACATGAAGTACTTCACTTAGGTTAGGTATGCCGGCAAGTCCTAGTTTAGAGCTAATATCACCATCTAACATTACACCAGCACTTATAAGTGAGTTGTCCTCTGCTTTACAATAGAGTGTCACATCATACATCTGTACATACTCTGCAATTTTTATAGCGATGTTATTTTTTGCGATAGTACTCATATAGGGTGCGACTACACCCTTTTTAAGAAGTATAGCTATGTTGCTAAGTGTGAAGTCCTCTTTGAGAGTGTTGAGCATTAGATCAACTTTCGCTCCTGCTAACCCACTTGTACCATTTTGAGCAAACTCTAAAACTACTTCATTATCTATGGCTGGAGTTGAGTCGGCGTTTAGAACTATATGCCCTATTCCACCTTTAAGAGCATCATCACTTGTTGCTTGAATGCTTTTAGCATTAAGGTTTGAATCAAGAAGACTGATGTTTGTGTCAACTAAAGATGGTAAGAGATATGCCCCTTTGGCATCTATAACATCCTCGCTCTGAAGGTTTGTACCCATCTCAACTACGAGACCATCCTCTATGCGAACATCTACACTTCTTTCACCATTTACATCACAAACTATAGCATTTTTTACAAGCATTCAAGACCACCTTTGTATATTGTTGAAATTATAATCTATAAAGGCTTATTAGACTCTTTTACTAGTTGCTACGAACACACCTTATAGCTGCTCCGCCATAATTCTTAGCTCCTAATTCCGTTCCTTTTGTGGTATCAACACTAAATCCTGAACTAGAACTTAGTGTTGCCACGACAGGTGATGCTATACTACAAAAAGGGACTTTAATCGTTGAGGAGTGACTCCACGAAGCTGATGGGTCAAAAGCATTCATAACTACAAGTGTACTTTTCATACCTGGGTACTTAGAGTAAGCATCACCTTTAGCGATGGCAAAACCGACCAGTCCTTCTGCACCATCATCTCCACTATTGTCACTCAGTCCCTTAGCCAAACAAAACTTTCTATGTCCCAAGCTTCCATTTGTCGCTACATCATCATTGTATATAAACCCATATATAGCATTTGCAACAGGGTTTTCCAGATAAGCAGCACTACTTCCATATACATAAAGATTTTCTCCATAAGAGAAAAAGTCCTTGTTATTTGCTATGTCACTATCTCTGTCCATTCTCTCCCAAGGAGAACCATCTTCATAATGTCCAAATGTACCTGTAGAGTAGAGCAAGTCAGCATATGCTTGAGAGACATTCGTTACTTTTTGGCTTATCCCCTCATAAGGTTTAAGTCCTCTATAATACCTCTCGTTGTTTAAAAGGTAGAGTCCTCTTTTTTGTAAATCCATTGCATCCCATACACTTTGAGTAGGCATTACCAGCTCTTTTGAAATAGTGGAGTCCTTTGCTCTAGCGTTATTAAAAACTCTCGCTATATCTTCAACTGTAGATGAGTTTCCTGACCATGCAATATCAGCCGGAAAAGAGTCTATAAAGTTGGAGTCATCTACTATAGGAGTAAGAGTACAGCTAGTGTTTGTATCTGTATTTTGAACATTATTATCCCAACAACAACTCAATGTCAAGATCTCCATAGTTCCAATGGTTTTGATATAATACTTTCTATAATTTATAAAAGGTTTTTCATTGCGTTTTTTGCTACTACTATTTTTAATGTTTTCATCAACTTTTGCACTATCTTCTTACGAAAAAGGTAAAAAGCTTTATGTTGCACAAGCTTGTTATGCTTGTCATGGACATAAACTTGAAGGTATGCATGCATATCCAAGGCTTGCAAACCGTTCTAAAGGCTACCTCTCTTATAAACTTAAGCACTTCAGAGCTCGAAATGCAGATACACAACAGCAAGAGATGATGATAGACTTTGCTATAGGCTTAAGTGATGAGGATATTGACAACCTTACAACTTTTTTTACAGATTTTGTTGAGGATGATTTAAAAGAAAAATACGACGATAGCTATCAGACTTATGGAGATGGTGGTTCATGAAACTTTTAGTAAGCGCACTCGAACACTCGGCAAATGTTCACTTAACATCTCTAACTCAAGAGTTAGATAGTGATGTTGAACTTATTGGTATATTCGATAAAAAGTTAGGCTCTCCTATAGTTGACCTACAGAGTCTCGCCATCATGGGTATAGTCGATGCACTCAAAAAAATCCGCTACTTTTTCAAACTCGCTGATGAGATGGTAGA
>JAYEJR010000198.1:0-5147 GCA_034660715.1 Campylobacterota bacterium
ATGGTGCGCCCGACATGATTCGAACATGTGACCGCTGGTACCGCAAACCAGTGCTCTATCCAGCTGAGCTACGAGCGCACACCATCTCTTTTAAGAGGGTGAAATTATAGCGGTATAAACTTATAGTATTATAAAAAAGATTCTATTCGTCCATTTTTTTGATTATTTTATTAATTTCTTGTTCTTGAAGATACAATTCATAGCTTTTTCTTACATATGCTTGCATCACAGTTTTCAGCTCATTATTACCTTCTATGTTAAAGTCATTAGACATTTGATGTTCTAAAAATTTTGCGAAGTTATCTTCTACATCTACATCAAATCTACGACCACCAATATATAATCCAATTTTTTTACTCATTCACTACTAGCCTAAAATACTTTCTATTTTATTTACAATCTCTTCTATCTCTAAATCTTTCATTGCATTTTGTTCTTCAAGTTTGTTAATCTGTTGATCTTTAATCTCACGTTCACCTTTCAGTGTAGTAAGCTCATTTCGCATAGATTCATTTTCACTTTTAAGAGTATTTAACTGATTTACAATCTGTTCTACTTTACTACTTAGTATCTCAATATTTGTTTGATTTTCCATCTAAAATTTCCTTGATTATTTTACTTTTACAATTCTATCATAATTAAACTATATAGGGTTACTATTATCTCTACTTAGATATAATTTATTTCACTAGATAAATAAGGTAAATATTAATGAATAATTTTGAAGAATACTGTACTAAATTTGTTCAATCCGTTGGAAACAAAGAAGGTGCAATTTCTCCTGTAATAACTGCTTCGGCTGCGTTTGGTTATGGGGATGCTCAAACCGCTGAAGGAATTTTTAATGGGAGTGTGAAAAAACCATTATATTCAAGAATGGGAAATCCAACCACTGCTAAACTAGAGTCTATTATGGCTGAAATGGATAATGGTATAGGAGCGATTGCAACAAGTTCTGGAATGGGAGCTACCTCATTAGTAGCTATGTCTCTACTCTCATCAGGTGATGAAATTATAAGTATTGGTGGCCTCTTTGGTGGAACATATTCATTCTTTAATGAAACACTGAATCGCTTTGGTATTTCAACAACTTTCTTTGATGTAGATGAGTTTAAAAATATTCAAAACGCTATCACACAAAATACAAAAATCATCTTTTTAGAGAGTGTTGGGAATCCAAATATGAGACTTCCAGATATAAAAAGAGTTGCTAAAATTGCAAACGATGCTGGTATAGCACTTGTTGTAGACAACACAATAACTCCTTTAAGTATCTCGCCTTTAGAGCTTGGAGCTGATATAGTTGTATATTCTACAACAAAAATCATATCAGGTAATGCTTCGGCTTTAGGTGGCTGTGCTGTATTTAGAGCTATTAACGATAGTGATGATAAATTTAAAACATCGCGTTACCCATTTTTAGCTAAGTTTATAAAAGGTGCTGGGAAAATGGCACTTATACCCAATGCCAAAAAGCGTGCCTTAAGAGACTTCGGAATGAGTGCTAATGCTTATGCAAGCTATCAAACTATGCTAGGATTAGAAACACTTCCACTGAGACTCTCAAGAGTCATACAGAGCATAGAGACTGTTGCTAAAGAACTTGACAGAAATGGCATAAATGTAAATCACCCTTCTTTAGTAAAGCACCCTCACCATGATAGATACCAAAAAGAGTTTCAAAATGGATGTGGAACACTACTAACAATAGACATGGGCTCTAAAGAAAAAGCATACCAGTTTATAAACACTACTAAGTTAGCTACTATAACTGCAAATATAGGTGATAGTAGAACACTAGCCTTACATATGGCGTCTACTATTTATAGTGATTTTGATGAAGAAACACGTAAGTTTTTAGGAATTACTGATGGACTCATTCGTATATCTATAGGACTTGAAAACCCTCAAGATATAATCCAAGATTTTTTAAATGCAGCGAAGTAGGAAAATATGGCAACAAATATAGAGTTTGAATTAGCAAATGAGACTATCTTGAAGTATCCAAAAAAATATAAAGTTTTTTTATTAAATGATGATTATACATCAATGGAGTTCGTAGTAGAAATACTAATGAATGTTTTTCATAGAAGTAGTGAAGAAGCAGAAAAAATAATGCTTGAAATTCACAAAAAAGACAGAGGTTTATGTGGTGTTTACACACATGAAATCGCTGAAACAAAAGTAATGCAAGTAACAAAAAATGCAAAAGATAGTGGTTTTCCTTTAAAAGCCACTATGGAGGAAGAATAATATGATAAGTCCAGCACTCAATGAAGTATTTCAAAAATCTATTTCATATGCAAAAGAGATGAGACATGAATACCTTACAATAGAACATGTCTTTTTTTTACTACTAGAGTCACCACAAGGCAACTCTATCATCAGTGCTTGTGGTGGGAATGTAAATAGAATGAAAGATGATCTCTCTACATATATTAAATCAAATATCGATCCTCTTCCAGAGAGTATAGAAAAGAACCCATATGAAAGTGTAGCACTCTCTAGACTTATAGATAAAATGATTAAACATATACAATCAGCACAACAAGTAGTCGCAGATATTGGTGATCTATTGGCTGCACTATATGAAGAGGAGAATACTTTTTCATATATGCTACTAAGTCAGTATCAAATATCAAGATTAGATATCCTAGAAATTATCTCTCATAACGAAGAGCTTGAAGAAAATAGTGAAAAAAAATCTAATTTGCAAAAATATTCAATAGACCTACTTGAAAAAGTTAAAGAAGGAAAAATCGATCCAGTTATTGGTAGAAACCCTGAAATAAAAAGAGTTGTGCAGATACTTTGTAGAAGAAAAAAGAATAACCCTATTTTAGTTGGGGAACCAGGAGTCGGTAAGACAGCCATTGCTGAAGGTTTGGCTTTAAACATTGCAGCTGGCAAGGTTCCCGACATCATTAAAGAGTCGCGTTTATATGCTCTTGATTTAGGTGCTTTACTAGCTGGAACTAAGTATAGAGGTGACTTTGAAAAACGACTTAAAGGCGTAATGGATGAACTTAAAAAAGAACCAAACGCCATCCTTTTTATAGATGAAATCCATACTCTTATAGGGGCTGGAAGCACAAGTGGTACTATGGATGCAGCAAACCAACTTAAACCAGCTTTAGCATCAGGTGAGCTAAAATGTATGGGTGCTACAACCTTTGCTGAGTACAGAAATGGTTTTGAAAAAGATAAAGCACTAAGTAGAAGATTTTCAAAAGTAGATATTAACGAACCATCAAAAGAAACGAGTTATTTAATATTAAAAGGTTTACAGAAAAAGTATGAAAACCATCACTCTGTTAAATATACTAATAAAGCACTTAAAAGTGCTGTTGACCTCTCAAGTAGGTATATTACTGATAGATTTTTACCTGACAAAGCAATTGACTTAATTGATGAGACAGCAGCATCATTTCACCTAAGAAAAACAAAAAGAGTGAAAGTATCTGCAAGTGATATAAACAAAACTGTATCCTCAATTTTAGGAATATCAAACTCTTACTCAAGTGAAGAAGAGCTAGCAGCTTTAAAAGACTTACAAAGCAACTTATCTAAAAAAGTAATTGGCCAAGACCATGCAATAGATGTTGTAAGCAAAGCTATAAAAATATCTAAGGCAGGCCTAACTCCACAGGATAAACCAATAGCATCATTCCTTTTTTCAGGTCCAACAGGAGTTGGTAAAACTGAATTGGCGATTTCTCTAAGTAAGACTCTTGGAATTCATTTTGAGCGTTTTGATATGAGTGAGTATATGGAAAAACATGCTCTTAGTCGCTTAGTAGGAGCACCTCCGGGGTATGTAGGTTATGAACAAGGTGGATTACTCACTGAAGCAGTCAAAAAGCACCCATACACAGTATTACTTCTTGATGAAATAGAAAAAGCACATCCTGACTTAGTTAATATACTTCTACAAATAATGGATAGTGCTACCCTAACTGACAATAATGGATATAAAGCAAACTTCCAAAATACTGTACTTATTATGACTTCAAACATTGGAGCAACTGCAAGAAGTGTTATGGGCTTTAATAAAGATGAATCTATAGCAAAAAATGAAGAACTGAAATCATTCTTTACTCCTGAGTTTAGAAATAGACTCGATGCCATTGTTGAGTTTGATCAACTGAATGATAAAACTGTTAAAGGGATAGTAAGTAAATTCATTGATGAATTAAATACTGAGCTGAAAGAGAAAAAAATAACAATATACCTTGATGCTAAAGCAATATCTTTTATATCACAAGAAGCCTATTCTCAAGAGATGGGAGCAAGACCACTTAAACGCTATATCCAAGACAATATTACGAATAAACTAAGTGATGAAATCTTATTTGGAAAACTTCAAAAAGGTGGAAGTGTAAAAGTAACATATAAAAAAGAACTAGAATTATCTTATGAAGAGATCTAGTGTATATACCAGAGATTGATACAAATAACTTCAATTTTCCAGACCCAAGAAATGCCAACGAAGATGGTATAGTAGCTTGGGGTGGAAACTTACATCCGTTACGACTTATAAGAGCTTATCAAAGTGGTATTTTTCCATGGTACTCAAAAGGACAACCAATTCTATGGTGGTCAACAGATCCAAGACTAATAATGGATTTTCAAGATTTTAAAATCTCTCGATCTCTCAAAAAAAGTATAAGAAAATTCGAATATAAATTTAACACTCAATTTACAGAAGTAATGAATAGCTGTGCAACAACACCAAGAAATGATCAAGCAGGTACTTGGATAGGTTCTGATGTTATCAAAGCATATACAGCATTACATAACATGGGAATTGCTAACTCAATAGAAAGCTATCAAGATGGTAAACTGGTAGGAGGACTATATGGATTAGTGATAGGAAAAGTATTTTGCGGAGAATCAATGTTTTCACATGTAAGCGATGCATCAAAATCTGCATATGCAGTCCTAATTGAACACCTTAAGAAATGGAACTATGACTTTATAGACTGTCAAGTACCAACAAAACACTTAAAAAGTCTTGGAGCCAAAGAAATAACCCGAGAGCAGTTCCTAGAACGACTGGAGATATCAGCAAAAGCAAATACACACCACCAATGGCAAATAGATCCACTCATATTAAAAGAATTCATGAATAACTAAAAATCAACAAT
>JAYEJR010000199.1:0-5084 GCA_034660715.1 Campylobacterota bacterium
TACAAATCATTGCATCAAGTTGGTGAGCATTCATAACAGTCTCAATAGAGTCTGCAATAATCTCACGAGAAGGAAGAGAGTAAAGCATACCTTCATGACCCATAGCGATACCATCATCAACACCAATCGTGTTAAATACAAAAGGCACACCACCAGCTTCACGAATAGCCTCTTTTACTATTTCACCATACTCATGTAAGAAAAAATGTCCAGGAATGATATCAATGTAGCTGTTTGCAATTCCAATAAATGGCTTGTCAAAATCTTCATCTTTAAGACCCGTTGCACGAAGTAATGAACGGTGAGGGGCTTTATCGAACCCTTTTTTAATTATGTCACTTCTCATCTAAAAATCCTTATATATAGTTTGCATTATTAATTATAAATGCGATTATACCACTTTTTTTAAAATTTAGCTTGAAAACTCTTTACAAATGAAAAAGTATCGGCTATAATTCCGGCTCACTTACTAACTTTGTGTGGTAAGAGTTGGATGCGGGAGTAGCTCAGTGGTAGAGCATAACCTTGCCAAGGTTGGGGTCGCGAGTTCGAACCTCGTCTCCCGCTCCATTTAACTTTACATAATAAAACTGTGATATTCATTCACTATGCCCGGGTGGCGAAATTGGTAGACGCAGGGGACTTAAAATCCCCCGGTAGCAATACTGTGCCGGTTCGAGTCCGGCCCCGGGCACCATTGACATGAATAGATAACTGGTGCCATCGCCAAGTGGTAAGGCCGTAGCCTGCAAAGCTATTATCCCCAGTTCAAATCTGGGTGGCACCTCCAGTTTATTTTTATGTTATAATTACAAATCGTGGATCTTTGGCAGAGTTGGTCGAATGCACCGGTCTTGAAAACCGGCGAGGGTTACACCTCCCAGAGTTCGAATCTCTGAGGGTCCACCATTCAATCCCCTATATTATTTACTTTCAAGCTTTAAGTTTACATTATGTACACTATTTGTACGCTCATCATCTAAAAAACTAGCTCTTTTTTTACTATCATCCGGAATATATTTAGCATAAAACTTCAATGTAGTCGCTAATTCAAAATGTCTGGAATGTCCCCTATAAACTAGACAAATCTCAATTCAGTGATTTAGATCAAGACAACATATGCACATAAGTAAAAAAATCTAAAATACCACTGATGATACAATAAAACCTATAAATATATCAAAAAATGATACAATTAGATTATGAGAACATATCATCAAGAGAAAAAATGGATTTGGGAGGATAGTAACTTTCCCAATTTCATCTATGAAAACATCAGCTTAGATACCTTAAATCATAAATTTGGTCAGCTTGATATGGTTGAAAAGTTTATGAATGGAGATGAAACAAACCAACTGCAATTAGAGCAACTATTAAGTGAAGCACTCTGTACTTCAGCGATTGAGGGTGAAACACTTCAGCGATCTTCAGTACGATCTTCTATCAACAAAATTCTCAAACTTGGACTTGAAGATGATTACAGCTACACAAGAGAATCAGATGCACTCATAGAAATCTTAGTTGATGCAAAAACAAATAAAGTTCCCCTCGATAAACAAAGAATACTTCAATGGCACAAAGCTCTTTTTCCAACAGGAAGTTCAGGACTACGAGAGATAAATGTTGGTAGCTATAGAACAGACAGTGAAGATATGCAAATAGTTTCAGGTGCTTGGAACAAAGAAAAAGTTCACTATATAGCACCACCATCTTCTAATATAGAAGAGCTCATGGATGGATTTCTTCTTTGGCTCAACAGTGATAGTGAGTTAGGTAGCATCTATAAAGCAACAATTGCTCATTTGTACTTCGTACTCATACACCCTTTTGATGATGGTAATGGAAGGATAGCAAGAGCAATTACTGATTATGTTCTTGCAGAGTCCTCCTTTGCCAATCCTAAGTTTTACTCTATCTCAACTATTATTTACCAAAAGAGAAAAGAATACTATGAGGTGCTCGATAAGGTTTGTCTTCAAACTGACCAAGATATATCATTATGGATGCAATGGTTTATAAATCTAATCGAAGAGTCTATTGATTCTACACTTGTATCAATAGAGGCTGTTCAGGTTAAAGCAAAGTTATGGGACAGACACAGAGAGACAAAACTCAACGAGAGGCAAAAGAAAGTGATTCTCAAGATGCTATCATATTTACCTCAAGAGTTTGAAGGTGGTATGCGAGTACAGAAGTATATAAGTATAACAAAAACAACAAGATTAACCGCTAGTAGAGATCTGTCTGATTTGTTAAAAAAAGGTTTAATGTTAAGTCATGGAAAAGGTAGAGGTGTATACTATAGTTTAGTGCTTTAAGTATACTCGTTTGTACGCTCATAGCTATGGATTAGCTCTGTTTTAGCTATTTACTATGCAGACCAAGGGGCATAATTTGAACAAATATTATCTTTAAAATCCCATAGATTAGGGATAACCCTCTATATTAGGTGTATTTGAAGCATCTTAAGATATACCCACGAATTGAATTCGAATCCCTGAGGGTCCACCATCTATTTTACACAATCCCCTTACACACGATACCTACAAAGATTTTTCATAACTAATTCTTATATTGATATTTGATTAAAACTTATTGCCTTGCCGGTCATAAAACCGAAGTATTTGTGATTTTATTGTGAAGCTGGTCGCACTTTTGACTTAGATTTTTTTGACAAAAATTTCTATAAACTAATGTTTTACTCGACTCCATACTTTCTATGCTACAAAACTCCAAAAACTACTGAGTGTGGATTTTTTTCTAGAAGACGATACCTTAAATCATATCTTAAGTAAAATACACATAGAATAATTTAATATACATAAAAATAATTTTAACCAATAGGATATTCATGTTTGTAGAAACTAAACATCATTTATTTCAGAAAAGATACTAAAAGCTGATGAGTTTGTCTTTAAACACTAAGCTGTTTATTATTATCTTATTGGAAGTAATAATCTCAACAATAATACTAACCACCCAGTCAGTTAAAACTATCCGAAATATTACTAGTGAAAATGTAATTCAATATGAAAAGCAGGTAATAGCAGCAAAAAAAGAAGCTCTAAAAAATTATGTTGATATGGCAAAAGCGGTATTGAAAATATATAGAGATAAAGTGACCTCTCAAACAACTTCTTTGGAGCTAGAACAGATTAAAAAAGACGCTATCATAGCTTTAGACTCTATGCTGTATGGAGATGATACAGGGTATGTATTTGTTTGGTCTTATGATGGGGTTCCATTAGCATTTAATCCTAGACCAGACCTAATTGGTCAAAGTTTACTGCATCTAAAAGGTGGTGGCGGAAAAATGGTCATTCAGGACCATATAGCCAATGCAAAAAAAGGTGGAGGACATTTCTATACATACAAATGGAAAACAACTAAAGATAGTGATTATCAAACAAAGATTTCATACTCATTTGGTGTTCAGGACTGGGGTTGGTTTGTAGGTACAGGCGAATATATGCATAAAGAAGAAAGAGAGATTGAAGCTAAAAAAGTACAAATAATAGAAAATACCAATAAATTAATCTCTGTTATAATGGTTAGTGCTTCTGTTCTTATATTGATTACATCTACAATTTTATACTTTTTAGTTAGAAAGGTAGTAACACATCCTTTGAAAAATTTAAAATATGAACTAAGTGACTTTTTTCTGTTTTTGCAAAATAAAAAAGAGCATATTGCTTTTGATAATATTTACTCAAATGATGAAATAGGACAGATGTCAAAAGAGATAAATGATAATATACAAGTAAGTGTAAAGCTTCATCAACAATTAAAAGATAGTGAAACTAAAACTAAAATATTAAACGAAACACTAGAAGAGAAAGTAAAAACAAGAACGGCTGAATTAAAAGAGCAACAAGAAACCTTTGAAGCCATATTTAACAATTCAAAAGACGCAATAGCGATACTTGATATAGAATCAAACTTTTTAGATGTTAATCCTGCTTATATAGAAATGATAGGGTTTAGTAAATATGAATTACTCAATAATTCTTGTATTAAGTTATCTGCACCAGAAGATATAAAACACTCAGAGAAAGCTGTCGAAGAAGTAATAAGAGTTGGATATGTAAAGAATTTTGAAAAGAAATGTTTAAAAAAGGATGGAACATATATTACAGTTAATATGTCTATGTCTATTATAAATAATCCTCAGAGAATAATTACAAGTGTTAGGGATGTTACAAAGTTAAAAAATGCAGAACAACAATTGAAACTTTTAGCTTCAATAGATCCCTTAACAAGTCTTTATAACAGAAGATCTTTCATTGAAATGTCTGAGTCAATATTAAGTTTAGCAAAAAGAAATAAAACTGATTCATCTATCCTTATGTTAGATATTGACAAGTTCAAAAATGTAAATGACACATACGGACATCAAGTTGGTGATGATGTAATTAAATCTCTTTCTTTAATTCTACAAGAAAATTCTAGAGCAAGTGATATTATAAGTAGATGGGGTGGAGAAGAATTTGTAGTGCTTTTACCTGAAACACACATAAATGGAGCATCTTTAATAGCAGAAAAGATTAGACAAAACATAGCAGAGATGGTGATTAATTTACTAAATAACAAAAAGTTGAGATACACAGTAAGTATAGGTGTATCTCAAGTAGATCATGAAAAAGATTTAAATATTGAAGCACCAATCAACAGAGCTGATGCAGCACTTTATAAGGCTAAGCATAGTGGTAGAAATAGAGTAGTTTGTAGTTAAAATAAGTTTTATAAAAAAATACACTTTCGACTCAAGAACTTTAGAAAACCCTTATATTTGGAGCAGTTTTTATTAACAGAAAGGGTGCTCCAAATAGAGTTGAATTGTTGAGCTTGCTCCAGAAGGTACTCTATTTGGCAAAGTTCAAAATGTTACAGATTAGAGAATAAACAATACTAAAAAAACTAAGTATCTATTCCTAAAATTATTTTCTTATTCTAAATCCCCTATAGAATATAGTATAGTTAATAAATTTTATTTAGATAAGCCATTTAATGTATCAATAATCTCATCCATTTTACTACTTACGCCATTAACAGCATTTGATATATCATTTACTTCATCTGCATTT
>JAYEJR010000200.1:0-5029 GCA_034660715.1 Campylobacterota bacterium
CAACCATCTCATCGATAACTGAAGCTTGTGCTGCTTGAGAGTACATATATCCAAGAGTGATAGTGTTTACAACAAACAAAAACCCTATAGAAAATGTAGCTTTAGCTAAAAAACTACTAGGCCCCTTCGCCCCAAATACAGAGTCGTTAGAACCACTATAAGCTCCAAGACCAATGCTTGAACTTTTTTGTAAAAGTACAGCGATAACTAAGATAATTACTAAAACAATTTGTACGATAAGTAAAAGACTCGTTGTCATAAATAGATTCCTATATTTTTAAAGTTGCGAATTATACCTAAAAAAGCTTATATTATCAAATCTACTTTTGATTAAATAAGAAAGTAATAGTTGTATCCTTTCAATGAAATTTAAATAGAAGTGAAAAAAAGGTATAATCCCGTAAAATAAATTGACAAATATGGTAGTAAATAATGAAAAATTTTAAAATAATAGCATCAGTTTTGGTAGTTGGACTACTTCTTTTACAGTTCTTTGTGATGCAAGAAGAAAAAACTGAAGGGACTTCAAAGCCTATAGTCTCAGTAAGCACATTTTCTTTGTATGATATAACCAGACATATCGCTGGAGACAGTGTTAAAATCGTCAATATTTTACCTTTTGGAGTTGACCCTCATAGTTTTGAACCGACTCCTAAACTGATGGCAAGTATTGAGAGAAGCTCTCTGGTTGTTTATAGTGGTGCAGGACTTGAGCCATGGATAGAAGATATAGTCTTTAAAAATAGAGTGATAGATATTAGTTCATATGTAGAGTTAAGAGACTTAGGGGAGGAGGAGTTTGAGCATCACCAGCATCATGACGAACAGTGTGCACACAACAAGATAGACCCTCACTACTGGTTAAATTTTGCTAACATGAAAAAAGCTGCTTCGGTTATTACTGAAGAACTTATAAAAGTAGTACCGCAAAATGAGAGTATTTATATTGCAAATAGAGATAAATATATACATACATTGAACAAACTAGATGAGAACTACACTAAGTATTTAAAGTCGTGTAGAGTAGACACTGTTATACTCAGTCACAACTCTATTGGTTATTTAGCACATAACTATAACTTTCATGCAGAGTCTTTAAGTGGCTTATCTCCTGAGGCTCATCCAACTGCAACAGATATAAAAAGAATATTTCAAGAGATAGAAGAAGATGGTGTGAGTACTATCTTTTATGAAAATTTTGTTAGCAATAAGGCTATAAAAAGTATCGCAGATGATAAAGGGATTGAGATCTCAGTGTTTCAATCTTTAGGAAACATTACAGCAGATGAAGCAAGAGCAAATAAAACTTATGAAGACATTATGTACTTAAACCTGAAGAAACTCTCTAAGGCTCTTGAGTGTCAATAAAGTTTAGAGTACCAATTTTTGATGTAAAAAACTTATCTTTTAGCGTTAGAGGTGTAGATATTTTAAAAAACATCTCATTAGAGATATTTAATGGCGAGTACATAGCTATTATCGGCCCAAATGGTGGAGGTAAAACAACCCTCATTCGTATGTTGTTAGGGTTAGAAAAAGCAAGCTCGGGTGAAATTAGAATTTTTGGAAAAAAGATTAGAAAATTTAAAGAGTGGAATAAGATAGGTTTTGTACCACAAAGAGCATCTTTGGTTGACACTAATTTTCCAGCAACAGTGGAAGATATAGTTCAAATGGGAAGAGTAGCTAAACGCAGTATCTTTTCTAGTTTTTCTAAGGAAGATGAAAAGTTTACACATGATGCAATGGTTAAGATGGATATCTTAGACCTTAAAGACAAGATGGTCGGAACACTTTCTGGTGGACAGAGACAGCGTGTTATGATTGCTCGTGCATTAGCTTCATCTCCTGAGATACTGATTTTAGATGAGCCAAACACAGGGGTAGATATGGTTTCTCAACAGCGTTTTTACAAACTACTCTCGAAGCTCAACAAAGAAGATAATATCACTATAGTTTTTATTACTCATGACATTGGTGTTATTGCTGATGATATCGGAAGACTTTTTACTATAAACCAACAAGCTACTATCTGTAACGACCCAAAAGAGACACTAAGCTGTGAAGATGTAAGTGCTCTATACGGAATGGAAGCACACCTACTTCATAACCATAAGCATGAGCATTAAGGTAGATATGAATGTTTGAAATACTAGAATATGAATTTATGCAAAGAGCCTTTATAGCTGGAATATTTATAGCGATGCTTGCTTCGATTAGTGGGACATTTATAGTACTTAAACGCTACTCTCTTATGAGTGAAACATTAGCTCACTCTGCTTTAGTAGGAGTTGCAGTTGGTTTAGTAGCAGGCTATAACCCTTTATGGGTCGCAGTTATAGTTGCAGTACTATCAGCATGGCTCATAGAGTATCTAAGAAGTGCTTTTTCTCTTTATTCTGATGCTATACTCTCTATAATCCTATCGGGATCTCTTGCACTAGCTGTAATCATAGTCTCTTTAGGTGGTGCCTTTAATAATTCTCTGTTTTCATATCTTTTTGGTTCTATACTTTCTGTAACCACTTCGGATGTGATTACTATTATTACATTTGGGTCAATCTCGCTTTTACTTCTGCTACTTTTTTCCAAAGAGCTTTATTTTATCACTTACGATGAAGAGGTGGCAAAAACAAGTGGTATACGAGTGAAACTATTAAACTTCCTATTGGTAACAGTTGTAGCGATTATTATAGCTCTCTCTATCCGAGTAGTTGGAAGCCTCTTAATAGGTGCTTTGATGGTTATTCCTACAGCTGCTGCACTGCAGTTTAGAGTAGGCTTTAAGCCAACAGTGCTATTTTCTCTTTTCTTCGCAGTTTTTAGTGTTATATTTGGTATTACACTCTCATTTTACTTCTCGATACCTTCGGGAGCAACGATTGTGCTATGTGTAATAGCTGTGTTTATTTTATCTCTATTTCTTAATCGCAAATGAAAATAAGTACAGAGTTCTCTAAACATGCGATGGACTATAACTCTCAAAATATAATCCAAAAAAAGGTTGTTAAAAAACTTTTACAAGATTTAAATTATAAACCAAAATATATACTAGATTTAGGTTGCGGAAGTGGTTCTTTATGTGAAAGTATTACCTGGAAGTATAAGCATTTCACAGGGATAGATTTTGCACCTGGAATGCTTGAACTACATCCAAAGTCTGGATACATTGAGGCAATATATGGAGACTTTAATGATGTTACACTATTTGAGAATCTAAGTACCTATAAATATGAACACCTATTCTCAGCATCAGCACTACAATGGGCTGAGGACTTAGAGAGTGTATTTAAAAATATCAGCTCTTTAGATATCCCAGTATCCCTAGCTATCTTTACATCTGGAACATTTAAAACACTTAATAAAACTGCATCGTTAGAACCATTACTAAGAAGTAAAACAGAGATACAAAGACTTCAAGAGATCTATTTTGATGGAGAATTGGAAGTTGTTACTTATAAACTAGAGTTTGAGAGTACAAGAGAAATGTTTAAGTATATCAAGCGTAGTGGAGTAAGTGGTTCTAGAAATGTATTGAGTTTTAAACAAACAAAACAGTTAATGAATGAGTACCCATTAAATTATTTAGAGTTTGAGGTGGCGTTTATTCGCTCGTCTCGTTAAGTACTATCTCTTTTTCTAAGTTATAAAGTTCATATCTTATATACTTAAAGTTTTCACTATATTCGATATTTTCTAGTTTGTAAAGTTCTTCAAGGACTCTTGCAGACTCTTGTCCACGTTTAAAATTAGCAGTAAGTATACTTAGTGTATCGCTACGGTTAAGCTCACTTTGACTTGAAGCACGTAGAACATCATTGATACTATCACGGTACTTTAAAAGTTCACGAGTCTCATTAACACGAGCTTTATGACGGAGGTCTTTGAGTTTTCTAGAGAGAGTTTTGTTGTTATCTCGGTATCGCATTATGTCTTCTATGACACGAACACCTTCTTTAAGACGATTAAGGTTAGCATCTATCACCCGATAAAGTTCGGGTGAAAGTGATGAGTTAGTCATCGCTACCAAAGATACCAAAAAGCTGTAAAAGTGCTGTAAAGATGTTTAAGAAGTCTAAGTAAAGTGCAATAGCACCATCAATTGGAGTTTCATAAGCACCACGCATGATATTTTGAGTGTCGTAGATAACTAAAATACTAAATAGAATAACTACAGCACCAGAGATGATAACATGTAGCATAGGGTTACCTATGAAGATATTAAGAATAGAAAAACCAATGATTACTAATAGAGCTATCATAAGTGGCTTTCCATAACCTGTAAAATCTTTAGTTGTTTTAATAGCATAGAAACTCATAGCACCAAACACAACGGATGTCATAGCAAATGCATTACCAATTATAGAAGCACCACCACTCATTCCTAAAGTACGTGCTAGTAAAGGAGCAAGCATTAGCCCCGTCATAAAAACAAAACCGAACATTACCATTAAGTTGATACCTGGTTTATGTTTTACAAATTGAAGACCAATAAGTAAACCTATCTCTAAAGCAAAAAGAGGCCAGAACATTGCATGTATAGTAGCAGCAAGTGGAACACCTACATATGCTCCAACAGCACCGGCCATCATAGATGCAGCAAAAAGTTTATAAGTTTCTTTTACAAAAGAAACGATTTGAGTTTCATTACGACTTGCAGTTTCATAAGCAAAAGAGTCACCTCTTGCATAATCGCGATCATATAATCCCATATTTCTTCCTTTTATATACCATTATAGATATATTGTTAATTTATATATAGAATTCTATCAGAGAAAGAGTTAATAGATAGCAACATAAAAACGCTTACATATATAGTGTTCATAATTCACTCTAAATCTAATTATATATTGTTCATTTTTATACATTAAAAAAAGAAAAATAAACAAATAACGATTCCCTCCAAACATTAAGCTTTTATTAAGCATATACCCCCTATAATTCCCATCCACAAACAGAGACACCTTGTTTAAAACGGGTTACGAAACTTCGAGTTGAAGTTTAAGAGAGATGTTTGAGATCATTGAAA
>JAYEJR010000201.1:0-20771 GCA_034660715.1 Campylobacterota bacterium
ACAGATTGTCCATCAAGAAGTAAAACATCATTTCCATCTGCATCAACGAGCTTAATGCCATGAACTAAGTCACTCCCCTCATTAACACTAGAGTCATCTGTCAGTTTTACATAGACTGTATCTTCACTGCCATATCCATCTGAAGAGTCAGGGTTGTTTGGTTCACTCGGTGTTGAAGTATCTGGGATTCCATTATCTAAGATAGTTCCTCTACCAATGCCATCAGCGATAGTGGCGTTTGGAGATATATCACTTAGTACAACTCTAAAACTCTCTGTCTCTTCCGCATAAAAGTCATCTACTATAGGCACTTTTATAGTAGTACTATCCTCTCCAGCTTTAATAGTTCCTACTCCAGTAACAGCCTCATAATCTATAACATTCTTAGCTGTTCCATCAACACTGTTGTAAGTAAAGCTAATCTCTGAACCTGCAGCACTACTTGCAGTCACAGTAAATATCATAAAGCCATTTACTTCATCTATCGTTACATCATCGATGGATACTTCAGGTGTTACTGTCTGAATTGTTACAGGTGGTTTAGTAGTTGGTGGTGTTGATGGTGTCGGTGGTGGTGTTGTTGGTATATTTGGTTTACTCTCAATAGTAGTAAGTCTATCTAACGCTTCCGTTTCAAACTTATCTTCATGCTCGTAAGTATGACTCTTAAACTTAAAGGCGGCATCACGCAGGTCAGAGTTTACATCAACAGCATTTCCATCACGAGCGGCGAACTCTGCACTTGATTCATCCTGTTTTTTCTTCTCATCACCAGCTTCAGTTTCATCTTCTTCTGAACCTTCTTCTTCATCTGAATCCACTTCATCTGAATAGATCTCTTCATCTAGGCTTGACTCAGAACTTAGCATATCTTCCATACTTTCACTTGCAAGAGCATCTTCTATATTTGAATCTTCAAACAGAGACTCATCAAAAGTCTGTTCATCATTAGCTAAAAGGAGTATATTATCTCCTCCATCTTCTCTAGCAATATCAATACTAGCAGAAGTAGGATTAGTAGAATCTCCAAAAACCACCATACCCTCAGTGATAGAATCACCTCTATTTAATTCTACAGTGTTTCCGTCTAAATCTTTTGCAAAAAACTTACCTTCAATACTCTCTACTGTTGCTATTACTGTTGCCATATTTTCCACCTATTAGAAGATTTTTAAATTATGAAAGAGTATAGGATATATTTAAAATATTGACAATTGTCCCCAGGGACAACAGAAAGACACTCTACGGAATATGCTACTTTAAAAGGAGGGCTAAAGCGAGTCTATCTTTTACTTGGAGTTTTGTGTAAATACTGCCGGCATGGGCTTTTACAGTACGTGGGGTTATCTCTAACTCCTCAGCAATCTTTTTATATGTTGCACCATCTTTTAGTAAATAAACTACTTCTTTTTCTCTCTCACTTAAAGATGAAATGTAAGAGTTTATATCATTCTCTTTTTGAACAGGTAGTTCTTCTATGAGAGCAGAAGTAAACTCTGGATGTAACCAGATAAGTCCCTCTTGGATAGCATCAATGGCTGAGAGAATAAAGTGTGCTTTCATCAAAGCATTTCCATATCCATTTACACCAAAGGAGAGAAGTCTTTTACCAATGTTAAGGTTTGGAACACGATGAAGCATAAAGATTGAATTTGAATTCTTTTTTAATCTCTGTATACTCTCTTTAACGTCATCTTCTAAAACTGAATAGTTCATAATAATCATCGAATTTTTTATACTTAAAAGATCTTGAAAATCATCTACTACTACACATTTTGAACCGCATGCTTTTTCCCAATGGGAAAGTAAATTCATATCATCACTATGTAAAACTATTTGCATAATTACCTCTCGCTAAATGTATACTGTTTTGTTTTCAGTATAGGTTTTAAGATATAGTCTAACACACTCTTTTGTCCAGTTATAATATCAACATTTACTGTCATTCCTGGGATAATCTTAAGTTGTTTGTTTTCATCACCTAGATAATTTACATCTGTTTTAATTCTAACACTATAAAAAACATTATCTTTTTCATCTTTAATAGTATCCGCACTGATATGAACAACTTTTCCATCTAATCCGCCGTAGATAGAAAAATCATAAGCAGAAAACTTCACTATCGCTTTTTGTCCGTAGTATATAAAAGCGATATCAGCTGGTTTTATCTTCACTTCTACAAGTAGGTTAGAATCACTTGGAACAATCTCCATGATATCTTCACCAGGCTTTAAAACACCACCAATGGTGTGTACAAATAGTTTTTGCACTATCCCATTCATAGGAGACTTTACCACTGTTCTACTTACTTGATCTTCAAGAGCTGTTGATGTATGTCTAAGTGTTCTTAGCTCTGATACCGCTTCATTTCGTTTTATCTTCGCTTCACTTTTAAACATGTATCTTGTTTCATTTATAGTACTCTGAACCTCTTTGATAGCTGAACGTAATCTGGGTATAGACTTTCTTGTTGCATCGTATTTTGAAGATATCTCGTTAGCTTCACGTTGAAGTTTCAAAAAATCTATCTTAGATCGGACACCTTTTTTCACCATCGGTTCAGTCATTCTAACCTCTGTTTGTATCATCTCTTTAGATGATTTTAGGTGAGTGAGTTGAGACTTTGCCTCGTTTAACTCTTGGCGTTTTTGAGAAAGTCTCTCTTTAAGTGCACTTAGTTTTGAGTTAAGTTGGCGTTTATTTGTGTCATACAAACTTTTCTCATTCTCTACTATAAGAGGAAGTTTTTCTTGAAGTTCAGCTGACACACTAAATTTTTCGCCTTTAGATTCTGCACGAAGACGGGCTATCTTTGCTTGAAGAGCATCCGCTTTGATGGCATTTGAGCTATATGAAGAGGCAGATTTTTTATTGTCGATTTTAAGTAAAATATCACCTTTATTTACCTCTTGACCTTCAAGAACAAGTATCTCTTCAACTATCCCACCCTCAAGGTTTTGAATCATCTGATTCTCTCCACTTGGAATAATCTCTCCATCTCCACGAGCTATCTCATCTATAAGAGCAAAATTAGCCCACGTCAAAAATGCAAAAACTGCGATAACCCAGAAGTAAAGAACAAAACGGAGTCTTGTTGGTGCAACTTCTAAAACTGCACTACTAAGAGAGTGCATAAACTCATAATCACGTTCAGAGAGGTTTTTGTTGACTTTATTTGCCACTTGATGCTCCTCCTAACTTTTTCGTTACTTCTTCCTTTGGACCATCTAGTAAAACCTTAGAGTTGTGCATAACTATAACTCTATCTGCCATTGCCAAAAGTGATAGTTTTTGGGTTATAGTTACAACTGTCTGATTTTTTAACTGTTTTGAGAGGTTTGAGAGAAGGATACTCTCTGTAGTTTGATCCATTGCATTACTTGGTTCATCCATCACCATAATAGCACTCTCTTGCATCAGTGCACGAGCTACTCCAACACTTTGACGTTGTCCACCTGAGAGACCTGCACCTCTCTCACCTATAGGCATATCAAAGCCAGATGGGTGTGTTTTTATGAACTCTTCAACGCCACTTATTTGTGCAGCATTGATTATATCTTCAACAGCTGGATGCTGTTCTGATGAGACTATGTTTTCTTTTATAGTTCCACGAAAGAGTGTAATATCTTGTGGAACATATGAAATAAAACGACGAAGATCTGCAGGGTCAATCTGTGCAATATCTATATCATCAATCAAAATCTTTCCACTTGTTGGTTCGTAAAGTTTTAAAAGAAGTTTAGCGATAGTACTTTTTCCACTCCCAATACGACCAATCATTGCAACTTTCTCACCAGGATTTATAGTAAAGTTCACACTATCAAGTGCTGGGATGTCAGTACCAGGATAGTTAAAACAGACATCTTTAAACTCTATTTTTCCTTTAAACTTAGGACGTTCTACAAACTCTTTTCCATGTGGGCGTTCTACCTCTTTACTTATGATGTCATTTAAAACATCATACGATGTTTTTGCATCGGAGTAGTTACTGATAAGGCCAGCAGCCTGTCCCATAGGTGCTACTGTACGTGAAGTTAATATCACTACTGCGATAAGTCCACCCATAGTAAGTTCAAACTCTTGAATCAAGTAAACGCCAAACACTACTACAAAAACTGTGTTTAGTTGAATGAAAAGATTAGTTACACTTGGGATAGATGATGACATCAAACGTGATTTTAAATTTTTCTCAGCTATTTCTCCAGTTGATTCTTCCCAGTTCCACTGCTGTTTAGAACTCATTCTCATAGATTTTACTGTCTCTATATTTTGAAGTGTTTCTATAAGAATAGAATTTTTCTTTGCACTTGCTTCATGTGAAGACTCTATAGACTCTTGAAGTGGCTTTCGTATCACTAAAGCATAAAGTAATATAAGTAGCATTGTAAGCATCGGAACAAATACTAAATAGCCTCCGATATAGTAGATAACAGCTAGAAATATCACAGCAAAAGGGAGATCTATCATCGCTGTCATAGTCGCTGTTGTAAAAAAAGAACGAACAGATTCAAAATCTTTAAGATTACTTGCAAAAGAGCCAACAGACTGTGGATGTTCACTCATTTTAAGGTCTAAAACTCTCTCAAATATAATAGAAGACATAATAATATCACTCTTTTTTCCAGCTAACTCAAGCAGATATCCCCGAGTGAGTTTTAAGAAAAAGTCCAAAACATATACAAAGACTATACCAATAGTAAAGACCATTAGTGTCTCTTGTGCATTGTTTGGTATAACACGGTCATAAACACTCATCGTAAAAAGAGGAGTTGCTAAAACAAAAAGATTGATAAGCAAAGATGCCCATAAAACATCTCTATAGATTGGTGTTGAGAGTTTTATAGTACTCCAAAACCAATGTTTTTGTTTGAGTTGTAGTGTTCGAGAGTTTTTCTTATCGTACTCAAACTCTTTTTTGAGCATGTAAGCGAAACCTAGATACTCTTTTTCAAGTGCCTCTACATCTAACCACTGCTCAAGACCTTCACCCTCTGCATATATAATTTTTGCTTGTGTTTTATCTTCGTTGAACTCTTCTAAAATACAAACATTATCATTGCTAAGAAGTAGTATTACAGGTAAATGAAGGGCAAGCATATCTTCAATAGAGCGCTCTACTAAAGTAGACTTAAGCCCAGCATGTGCTGCTACACGAGAAAAAAGTGATTTTGAGCTTTTTTTAGAAAAAAGTTTTTGTGTGCCATGAACAGGTAAACCAGCTAAAAGAGCCTCTTTAGTAAACGGTTTATGAAATAGTTTTGTAAAGAGTACGAAAACCTCTAAAAGAGAATCTTCGTTAATGGATATAGCGTGTTCAGTCATCTTGCACCTTTAGTAAGAGAGTTGTACTTCTGTTCTACGATTTGCTCGTCTTCCCTCTAGTGTTCTGTTAGATCCGATCGGATCTAACTCTCCACGTCCAGAAGAAGTAAGTCTTGAAGCATCTACACCTTCAGCGATAAGAGCATTTTTTGCTGACTCTGCACGTCTTTGAGACAGGTCCATATTTACAACAGCTTTACCTCTACTATCAGTGTGACCAATGATTTCAGCTTTATAAGTAGGGTTATCTTTCATAAACTGTGCAAATTTTTGCACTTCTGGGTGTGATTCTTCTAAGATTTTATCTGAAGAAATCTTAAAGTTAATATGTAATTTACTTTTCAATGGACAACCATTAGGGTCTACTTGAAGTCCAAGAGGAGTCTCAGGACACTTATCTTTATAATCAACTACACCATCTTTATCACTATCTAGTGGACAACCCTTAGTATCAACAGCTACACCTTGTGGTGTTTTAGGACATGTGTCTTTATAGTCAAGCACACCATCGCCATCACTATCAACAGGGCAACCATCATTATCTACGATATTCCCACGTGGAGAATTTGGGCACTTGTCTACTAGATCAAAAACACCATCGCCATCACTATCGATATCAACTTTTTCATATACATATAAAGTTACCATCACACGGTTTGAAAGCTCTTTACCTTCAGATGTAGCTTCTGTAAAACCTTGATCTAGTCCACCACGAGACTCTGGGAACAGTATCTCTTGGGAAATATTTTCATCTAAAAACATCTCTTTTATTTCTTCTGCATACTCTGTTGCTAAATCATTTGAAGTGTTAGTATCGAACTCACTTCTAAACCAATTTTGAATTTTGTTTGCATAAGTATCAGAGTCTATGCTCTTTTCATTCATATCATCAGTTGCACTATTAGTATGACCAATAATGCTTACTTTAACAGTTTTACCTGCATCTTCTATCTCTTGAATCTTTTTTATGGCCTTATCAACTACTTCAGCTGAAGAGTTATTATCACTATCATCTTCCATGCTTATCATTTCGTAGCGAATAATCTGTTCAAAATCTCCATGCATAAAGACATTGTAATTTGCTTCTATTGATTTATTTAAGTCAACTACTCTATAGTTTTCATCATAAGTAGCCGCACTAAGAGAGGCTACAAGTAAAAGTGGCGTTAATAACAGAGTTCTCATTAGTTCGCTCCTTGTTTAGTTAATTCTATTTCGATTCTACGATTTGCACTACGGCCTTCTAATGTTAGGTTGTCTGCAACAGGCTCATTAAATCCTCTACCCTCAGATGTTATTCTATCCGCTGCTACACCTTTTTTAATAAGTTCTTGTTTAAATCCTGATGCACGCTGTTCGGAAAGCTTTTGGTTAAAGTCTGCTTTACTTGTTGCTCCACGGCTAGTATGCCCAATAATATTTGCACTATATTCTGGATTGTCTTTTAAGTACTGCGCAAAGATAGAAACTTTTTCATCTAACTCAGATGGCACTTCACTACTTGCTCTACCAAAGGTAACTGTTAATGTTATAGAATCTGTACATCCATTGCTTTGTACTTTATACCCAATCGGAGTCTCTTTACACTCATCCATAGAGTCATAAACGCCATCACCATCTGTATCGGTATCATCAACTGCTATAGAACAGCCTTTGATATCTACTTCGTCACCCATTGGTGTTGTAAGACACTCATCAGCATAATCTTTCACCCCGTCAAAGTCACTATCAAGTGCACAACCATCCGGTGAAACCTTTGCATTTTTAGGAGTATTTGGGCACTTATCTTTAGCATCAATAACACCATCACCATCACTATCACGAGTCATCTTCTTACAACCATAAGGCATGATGTTATCTTCAAGAAGTGAATTATCACAAAGATCTTCATTATCAGCTATTTTGTCATTATCAACATCTAGTGTTACTGGTAAAGTATCTAGGATTTCACTAGCATCAGCATCACTATATAAGTTTACACGCTTAGTGAACTCTTTTGTATCACCTACTACTGCCATAGGTAACAGTCCCATAGCATCTAAAATACGATATTTTGCAAACATCTGCTCATATTCAGCTGTAATGATCTGACTACGAGAATTGATAACATCATTTTGAGATGAGAGTAGGTCAAGAAGTGAGCGACGACCTAGGTCATACTCTTCTTTATAAAGTTCTAGTGTTTTTTCTGAAAACTTAGAGTACTCTCTTAAGTCTTTGAGCTGCAACCCAACCATCTTGTATGCACTCCATGAGAGGTCAAGTCCTTCTATTACTTGGCGTTTAAGATCACGTTTTATCTCAATTTCTTGGTTAATTTTACTGATATCTTTTTGTACAGTTGCTTGATCGGCACCACCGTTAAAAAGGTTATAGTTCATAACTATACGGGCTTTAAAGCGATCATCTGGATTATCAAAAGCATTTCTAGTTTCAACATCATTATATGTTTGAGAAACTTCTAAGTCTATTGTTGGGTAGTACTCTTTTTCATGTTGTTTCCAAAGTGCTTGTGCACCTTTGATGTTATATTGAGAAACAAGAAGAGATGGGTTATGATTTATAGAATAAAGAGCAGCTCTTTCAATACTCTCTGGCATAGGTGTATTCATCTCAGGTTTTACTAGTTCTGAAACATTTGGCATACGACCTAAAATACGTCTAAAGTTAAACTCTGTATCACGAGCATTATTCTTTTGAACAGTAAGGTTTGAACGAGCCAAAGAGAGTGCTGATTCTATTTTTTTCACTTCTGAGTCTGTAGTAAGCCCAGAGTCATAGAGGTCTTTTACTTTTTTATAGATATCTTCATTTATCTGAACATTTTGTTGTGCAGTTTGTAGTAATTCATGTGAACGAAGAACATTCAGGTAAGCATTTGTCATCTTAAACGCTATGTCATTTGACTTCTCTACATAGTTATATGCAGCAGCTAAGATTCTTGCTTCTTGGTAATCAACTTTATTCGTTGTACCAAAACCATCAAAAAGGTTCTGAGTAAGTTTTAGTTGTGTTTCATAGTTACCGTAGTCTTGATCAACTACTTTATGACTCCAGTCTCCGTTATTTTCAGACTTTAGATTTCCAGCATCGTTATAACCAACTGAAGCACTTAAATCAAGTTTAGGATAGTACTCAGACTCTGCGATATTTAAGTCTTGTTGTGTTGATCTATAGTTTTTTAGCCTTTCTTGAACAACTGGGTTTGTATTCATAGCTTCTACTATACTTTCCTTAAGTGTCAATGCACCAAGAGAAGAAGTCAAACATGTAATGGCTGCTAGAGAGATTAGTAACTCTTTCTTAAACATATTTTTTACCTTTGAAGTTTAAATTATCCAAAATTATAACTACAACATGTGAGTAACTAGTGAGTTTCTACATTAAAACACCAACTTAATCTATATTTAAGCTTATTGTCCCTAATTTGTGATAATTATATCACAAAATATGTTTTTATTATTTGTTAAGTAGATATAATTTATAATAGTGAACAAATGATTTAGTCAAGGAAATTATTATGTTTGTATCATCGTATAATACATATATAGATACTAACTCAACACAAAGAACTCAAAGTGAGAGAAAAGAGAGTGCAAAAAAGCCTGCCTCATCATTTGAGTCACAACTTTTACAAACTACTTCAAAAGAGATCTCTAATAAGAATAAACTTCCTCTAAACTATATTTCAGACTATAAAGCTTTAAACAATCGTCAAAAATTAGAAAACAAAGAATTAACACAAAACCCAACAAAAATGAAGTTTAGTAAAATCAATTCTATGAGTAGTGCACATGTAGCTTACAGTGACAATACAAAGATGTTCTCTTTAGTACAAAAACCTAAACAGACAATCGATCAAACACCAAAACTAGATAAAAACCTGCCTGCTCCTGCACAAAATATGCAAGAGGACTTTCTTAAAGATAAAATGATCAGTGCATATATAGCAAACGATAACTACTACCGTATTACAGCAGCTTAGTCTTCCAGCCAAGCCTCAGTTTTTATAACCCGTCCATCACAAAAGTACTTTAACTTATAAGCAGAGCTACAAACACCATCATCTAAATTCATGATAGCTACTTGAAGAACCTTTTTACATTTTTTTGGTATATCAAAATGCCCTTTCATCCCTGTTAAAAATTGCTTTATCGGTACTTTTTTATCCATTCCGATAACATTGTCTCGACAGCCTGTTAGACCGATATCAGAGAGGTATGCTGTTCCATTAGCTATTTGAAAGTCATCTGTACTTACATGAGTATGTGTACCGATGATTCCACTTACTTTGCCTTGAAGCATCATCATAAGAGCACGTTTTTCACTTGTAGCCTCTGCATGAAAATCTATAAATATATTTTTAACACCCTGCTCTTGTAGCTCTTCAACTGATTTGATAGCACATCTAAAAGCATTATCTGCATAAGGCATTCCGTAGTGTCCCATTATATTTAAGACTGCTATCTTTTCACCGTTAACATCATAAGTTTTACAACCTGTACCAGAGACTTCTTGCGGATAGTTATGTGGACGAAGTATCTCGTGTGTCTCAAAAAGAGGAATAATCTCTTTTTTATCCCAAGAGTGATTTCCACCACTCATCACATCGATCCCTAATTCAAATAGTTCATTAGCATTACGAGTTGTAAGCCCAAATCCATGTGAAGCATTCTCATAGTTTACTATCACAAAATCTATCTTATGCTCTTCTCTCATAGTATGGAGGTGCTCTTTAAGCATCTCCCGACCCGGGCGACCAACTACATCGCCTATAAACGCTATTTTCATTTTCAAATCTCTATTTTTTTGAAATTATAGCTAATTTCCATATAAACAGACTTTGTAATTTGTAAATATTAAATATCATCTTAAGTTATAGAAGTTATAATTTCAGAATATTAAACTAACGAGGTCATCTATGAAACAGTTAATGCTTTTACTCCTACTTTTAGCAACATCTTATGCAAATAACAAAACACTACACTATGCTCCAAATGAAGATTGTAAAGCTTGTCATCCGACTATATACAAGGAGTTTCATGGCTCTATGCATGCAAACTCTACCCCACAAAAAGACCCTATCCATAACTCTGTTTGGGCAAAACATCCTCAAAACCTTAAACAAGAACGCTACGGCTGTGGTAAGTGTCATACACCTGCAGCAGATGATTTAGACTCGATGAAGACAAAAGGCAAAAAAGCTCTGCCTATGATGGATAATCAAACACATCAAGAGGGTATCAGCTGTGCCTACTGCCACCGTATAGAGAGCATAGATCTTCATCCAAAACATAACACGAATATCATGAATGAGAATGAAAAAGAGTACTACTCTGCTTCAAAGTCTAAACATCAATCCCCTTTTCATGGAATCATTCGAGAGAAAAATGAGCACATCATCAATGGAAATGTCTGTATAGGGTGCCACTCCCATAAAATGAATAAACATAAACTCAATGTCTGCTCTACAAATATAGATAACCAGATGGATGGGGCAAACTGTGTAAGTTGTCATATGCCAAAAATAGCTGGTAGTGTTTCATCTTTAAACGCCACTCCCCAACATACTTTTCATGGTTTTGCTGGGAGTCACTTTCACTCTGAGATGCTCACACAATATGTAGATATATCACTACTTCGTGAAATAGATGACTTTATCGTTAACATCGATAACCGTACCTCCCATGCTCTTCTTCTACACCCTCTTCGTCAAGCAGTTTTAAAAGTAACTGTTATAAGAGGGAAAGAGACTATAAAACTTAAAGATGAAGTTTTTGTTCGTGTTATCGGACACAATGGTAAACCTGCTATGCCATGGAAAGCTTCGACTACACTCAAAGATACAATGATTCAAGCAAATGAGAAGAGAAGTATTGAGTATGAGTTCAAAATCCAAAAAGGCGATAGAGTCGATGTAGTTTTAGGATGGTATCTTGTAAACCCAAAAGCTATAAAAACTCTTAAGCTAGAAAATGAAAAAGTTGCTACTGAATTTACGGAGTTTAAAAAGAAAAGTTTCTCTTTTTAAACTCGCTTTGGAGATGCCCTTTATTTATAAAACTTTAGGCTTGTTGTTTCTCAAATAAAACAGAGTAGCTTTGATAATGTCATCATCATCTTTACTCTCAGACTTGAGAGTCTCTTTTGAGTCGTTGACATATGTAAAAGTGACACTCTGTCCATAGTTACCTATACTTTTTATCTTTTTTTCTAAACTTATTATTTTTATAACCATTAGTTCAAAGAACTGTTTAGTTGGCATATCTAACTCTCCAAACCTATCTATGAGCTCCTCTTCTATCTCATAAATCTCAACTACCTCTTCTGCCAAAGAGAGTCGTCTATATATATCTAAACGCAGTCGATCTTCTTTTACTACCTCATCACTGATATAAGCTGATATAGTGAGTTTAATATCTACTTTTGCACGTTCACCCTCTTTTGTATTAGATAGCTCTTTTATCGCATCTTCTAGCATTCTAAGATAAAGAGAATAACCGATATTTTTGATATGCCCACTCTGTGCATCACCCACAAGGTTACCACCACCACGAATCTCTAAGTCATGATGTGCAAGTACTGAGCCTGAACCTAAAAACGAATTAGACTCTAGTGCTAGTAGTCTCTTTTTAGATTCATCTGTTAATGCCTCTTTATTTTTCACTATAAAGTAAGCGAATCCTTCACTACTTCCACGTCCAACACGACCACGAAGTTGATGCAGGTCAGCTATACCAAATCTATCGGCTCCATCTACAAGTATGGTATTTACATTTGGCATGTGTATACCAGACTCGATAATGGAAGTCGCTATCATGAGGTCGTACTCCCCAGCTTCAAACTTCAGTAACTCTTTTTCCGTCTCAACTGCTGATATTTTAGAGTGAAGCATAACTACTCTTAAGTTTGGTAGTAATGCTTTTAGTTCTCCAAGTTTTATAGGCATATGGTCTATCGAGTTATGTACGTAAAAAACCTGTCCTCCACGGCGAAGTTCACGAAGAATAACCTCTTTGACAAGTTTTTCTTCATACTCTTTAACAAATGTTCTCACCCCTTGGCGTTCACTCGGTGGCGTTAAGAGTTGAGACATTGTCTTTATAGAACTCATCGCTTGATTGAGTGAGCGAGGAATAGGAGTTGCGGACATACTAAGAAGGTGAACATTATGATAGAGCTCTTTTATCTTCTCTTTTTGTTTCACCCCAAACTTATGCTCTTCATCGATGATAACAACCCCGAGTTTTTTAAACTCTAAACCAAAGAGTGCATGTGTTCCTACAACTGTATCTATCTCACCTGATGCGAGACCTTTAATGATGGCGTTTTTATCTTTCGTACTTACAAATCTATCAAGTTTTGCGTACCGTATGCCAAGCTCGCTAAAACGTTCATCTAGAGATCGGAAATGCTGTGCGGATAGAAGAGTTGTCGGAACTATAAACGCCGACTGATAACCAGATTTAAAAGCTGCATATATAGTGTTAAGTGCTATCTCTGTCTTACCAAATCCAACATCGCCACTAAGAAGTCTATCCATTATGTTACCCGCACTCATTTGAGTAAGTATCTCGTTAACTGTTTGAGTTTGATCATCTGTATACTCAAACCCTGAGAGTTTTTGAAACTCTTTAAGTTCTTGTTTTGCTAAGTTAATTTTAGGAGCTTTGATTAGTGCACGTGCAGCTGCTGTATTTACAATCTGTCCTGCGATCTCTAAAAGGCGTTTACGGACTTTAGCTTTGAGTTTACCAAAACTTCCTTTTCCAAGTCTATCTAGAACTGGAGTTGAACCACCACTCGCAATATAACGGTCTATGTAGTCAAGATTTTCAACTGGGAGAAGAATCTTATCATCACCTACATACTTTACTACTATAAAGTCTTTAACACCACCAAGTATCTCAGTCTGCTCAATTCCCTCAAAGATACCTACACCATAATCTTCATGAACAACATAATCTCCAGACTTTAAATCATCTAGAAGAATAGAACTTTTTCTTCGACGGCGTTTTTTATCCGGTTTGTTTAAAGATATTATCACTTCATCAGGTGTAATTATATTTAAAATATACCCAGCAGTTACTACATTGATATTTGAGCTATCATAAACTCCAGCCTGTTTTATTGTGGCTGCATTAGCTGCAATGATAGTTATTTTTTTACTACTATGAGCTTTTATGAGTTGTTCTACATTTGCAACTACTAGCTCTTTTATATTCTCATCTTCTTCTAATATTTCAAGATTGAATTTTTCTCTAGAGATTACAGGGTTATTTATCCCATATGCATCTTTTAAAAGGTCATCTAAGTTTCTTGATAACTTAACACTCTTACCATCCATAAAGTTGTCTGCATTTTCATCTAAGTGCCATAGACCTAAAGAGGAGACATCTTTGACTAAAGCATCAAACTCACTTATTTCTATCTTATTGGTAAGTGAATTGAACTGCTCTTCATCAAGAGAGTAAAAAGCACTTGTTATCTCCACTCTGTCTAATTCATCTTTGAGTGTTCTTTGTGTTTCGAGTTCAAACTCTTTTATCTGTTCTATCTCATTATCAAAAAGAGAAATTCTATAAGGGTACTTACTTTGCGGAACAAAGATATCAAGAATATCTCCACGAAAAGATATCTCACCCTCAACTTGAACCATATCTACAAAGTTATATCCCCAAAAAAGCATCTTTTCTTTAAACTCGTTTAGTTTTAGAGTCTCACCAAACTCTAAAGCTGTTGATTCTAACAGTTCTTGCTTTGGAAGATTAAATAGTAAAGTTTTCAGTGGAGAAATGATGAGTGGTTTTTTCTTAGCTCTGTAGTAAGTTCTTAGTGTTGCAAAGAGTTCATGAAGCTCCTCTTTGTATGAACGCAAGTCATCACCATAAGAAGCTCTAAAATCAGGAAAAAGAAGTACCTCTTTTTTAAAGTACCGAGCGACACTCTCTAGATGTTCAGCCTCTTTAGAATCTTCACATACTAGTAGGTCTAACGACGAAGAGGAGTCTGTTTTAAAGAAGTTAAATAGAGCTGTTTGTGTCATTTAGCTTCTAATTCTTCTATCTTTTGAGCTTTAGCTTTACTTTTTGTATCTTTAACTATCGAATTACCTTCAAAAATACCTTTTGACTCTATGATAAGCCCATTTGCTGTTATCTCTCCGCTCACATGCCCTTGTGCTTTAATCTCAACGACTTTAGCATCAACACTTCCTTCAACATAACCTTGAACAACAAGTCTCTCAGTAACAAGAGTTCCTTTTACATGTCCATTTTTACCAATATTAACTTCTTTAGAGGACTTTATCGTTCCATCTAATTCACCATCGATATATAAGTTACAAGAGAGTTCTATTTCCCCTTTGATTTTTGCTCCGGCTGTGATGATTGTTGTGTTTGAGTTGGCTTTTGCACTCTCAGGTGTGCTGTTGCCATTATTAAAGATTGCCATGGTATTTTTTTCTCCTTAGTGAATATTTCGTCATAATTTTGTTGTGTCCACTTTATAAACCAGAATGGGTTGACTGCACGGTGAATAAAGCGTATCTCATAGTGTAAATGGGGACCATTACTTATACCACTGTTACCAGTATAAGCTATAAGAGTTCCCTTCTTTACAAATTTACCCGATTTTACCACAGTTTTCTTTAAATGCCCGTAGTAGCTCTTGAGTCCAAAAGCATGTTCTAGAATGACTAAAGTTCCAAAACCGCTACTTGTATGATAACCAGACCACTCGACTATAGCATCTGCAGTTGCATAAACAGGTGTCATCATTTTCGCTTTCATATCGCTACCCTTATGAAACTCTCGACGATTTAGTGTAGGGTGTGTTCTATAGCCAAACTTACTCGTAATTCCTTTATACTCTATAGGAGAGCCATTAGGTATAAGCTGCATGAGTACTGCTCTATGTTGGGAGTCAATCTTTGTAGCTTCTACTCTCTCCTCTAACGAACTCTCTGCAAGTGGTTTTAAACCTATAAGTTCTTCTATCTCTGATAGTGAGTCAGAAAGTGTATCAAGCTCACTTTTCTTCAGCTTAAGCATTTTATTAGTATTTTCCATACTACTTTGAAGTTTTTCATTGTCTAACTTTAGAACTTGTAAGTCATTTTCTATACCGATTTTTTTCTGTTCTGTAGCCTCTACACTATTACTCAAATAAAGTATAGTTCCTACAGCCATAAGAACAAGTGTTAATACAAAGCCCCCTGCATAAAGCAGTGCTTTTTTTACAAACTGGTGCACATTAAACTGTTTTACACCATTATCATCATGAATAGTAACTGTAAAATGATTATTCATTATAAACCTTTAAAAATGATTCTGCAACACTAAAAGAACCAAAAACTAAATATTTTTCATCATCTCTTAGTTTTTCGAAGTTTTGATATTTAATGCCTATCTTATCCAAACTCTCTTCCATTATTTCTAAAGACTCTGCTCTCTCATCTTCTATCTTAATTATCTCAACTTCTTTTATAATCGGTTTTAAAATTGTCAATATTTTATAATAATCTTTATCTTTAAAACTATTATAGATGAGTACTCTTTTGCTACCTTTTAAAGAGTTATATATAGACTCTGCTGCTAAAGCGTTATGTCCTACGTCAAGCAATATATTTTCATTCAATGGTGTGAGTCTTCCAAAAAGTCTACTGCTAGTAAAGTCTTCCACTTCATAATCTATACCTAACTTAATCAGTGCACTTATAGCAAGGGAAAGGTTCTCTTGAAGGTATGATGGTAGATTATTTACTTTTGTAATTTGTTTTATTTTTTCACAATCATCTAAAGTTAGATAAATGTCATGTTTTACAAATGTAACTCCTAACTCTTTTGAGAGTCTCTGAACCACTTCCTCGACTTCTTGATGTTTTTGTACTCCAAGAATTGCCTCTTTTTGTACTGCTTTTAATTTTGTCGTAGCTATACTTGCTATATCATTTCCTAAAAAAGCTTCATGGTCTAAGTCTATTGGGGTAATAAGAGTCAGTATATTTTTAAAAACTGCTGTTGCATCATACTCACCACCCAGACCAGCTTCAAGTACAACATAGTCCATATCTTGAAATATATAAATAGCTAAAAGAGTTGTGTACTCAAAGTAACTCAAAGAATCAGCATCTTCCCTTGACAATAGTAAGAGGAGTTCACTGTGTGCCTTATCTAAAACTGCATCACTAACATCTGATCCATTTATCCAAATACGCTCATTAAAGGAGAGTATATGAGGAGATGTATAGTGCCCTACTTTATGCTTTTGTGCTAAAAGGGCTGAGGCTAAAAACCTACCTGTTGTTCCCTTACCATTAGTTCCTACAAGATGGATGACTCTGGGGAGTTTTATATGCTCTTTTACACTCTCATAAACTCTTGGCATTCGAGTGTAATCTATCTTGTCATAGTAAAGTGGTTTTGCGTTTAAAAAAGTCTCTAGCACTGTTATTTTTTATACTCCACTCTATTTCTTCCATTTGTTTTTGCGATGTATAGATACTCATCAGAAGAGTTAACAGTAGCACTTAAAGATACATGATTTTTACGCTCACTTACTCCTGAACTCACTGTCACACTTATGCGTTGACCCTTATACATAAAACGAGCTTTCTCTACATGCTTGCGTACTTTTTCTGCAAAAATAACGCCACCAGCGGTGTCAATTTCACTCAGTAGCGCTAAAAACTCCTCTCCTCCATAACGACCCACTACGTCAACTGTTCGACACTCTTTTTTAAGGATTTTTGCAAAAGCAGATAGAATTGCATCACCAGCATCATGACCAAAAGTATCATTCACATCTTTGAACTTATCAAGATCAAACATGACAACTGAAAAATTGCGATCATAGCGTTTAAACTCTGCTTCTTTTATATCCATAAAGTCATCAAGAGCACGTCTGTTATATAACTTTGTTAAAAAGTCCTCTTTAGACTCTTTTTTAGCCGCTTCAAGCTCTGTTTCTAGCTTTCTTATCTTTTTAGATAGTGCACTCACTTCTCCACTATGGTTTTTGAGATCCTTACTTAAGAGCTGAGTGTTTTCTTCTAATGCAACGGCAATAGTATAGAGCTTTTTATGTGCAGCTTTAAAGTTAGTTACAGAAGCATCAGAGTATGCCTCTAACTCTTTTTTTATACCTTGAATCTCTGAGTTAGAGGTATCTGACTTCTCTATCATATCTATGAGTCTTAGACTTAGTTTATCTAAAACGCCATCTATAGACTCAATCATCTCTTTTACACTATCTTTGTCTAAGGCAATACGAAGAGATATAGCACTTCTTATCTCTTTTTCTATACTTACACTCTCTAAAAGACTCGGGTTATTACGGATTTTTTCACTTAGGTTTGCGATAGTATCATTTACACTTGATGCGATAGATGGAACAAAAGAGGAGATTAAGAGTTTAGATACTTGCTGCAGATCTGAGCTTGATTCAATACCTACAGCTTTTGTAAGTGTTAGACTCTCTATAGTTTTTCTTAAATCCTTTGTCTCTACACTTCCCATCTCTTTAAGTGAAAGTAAAAAAGTATCATCATAGGTTGTTAGGAAATTTATCCATCTCTGTCTAAATGAGTCAAGCTGGTCTGCTTTAGCACCAGCATTAAGGATTTCTATACTATTTTTAGCTAACTCCGCTGCTTCTTTATTATGAAGAACTTCTACTGTTTGGAGTACTCTTTTTGTCAGTAGTGTTTGTGATTCTAATATCTCTGAAGCTTGAGTTGGATTTGTACGATTAAGTTTTGAGATGAGAAAACGAACAAACTCATGCATTGTTTTGATATTATAGTTTTTGAGGTCTTTTTGAAAATCTTTGTTAAGGGTAGGTTTAAATTTTTCGAGATGATTACAATCTTCGATATTCATCTTTGCTTTAGCTGCTTCTTTACAAAATGCTTCAGCATAAAAGTCAGGAGTTATCTGTTTTCCCTCTACTTTTAATCTTTTGATACTATTTGATACAATTGCCTGAATTGTCATTTTTTACCCCTATTTTGTTCGTGAACCTTCTGCTGAGACTTGAGCCACAAATGATGAAATAGCCTTTATAGAGCTAAATTTAATAGCATCAAATCTCTCTTGGTCAGTCAAAACAGCATTTGGAACTACAGAAAAGTCATAGTTTCCTAGTGAATTGTAAGTTTTCTTTATTGTTTTTGATTCACGAATAATTGTTAAGTTTATTGTAGCACGATATGAGATAACAAAACCATTATCATTATACTGCAGTGGTACATAACTTGGTTCAGATGTCGAGATACTTAAGTGTGTCTCAGAGTAATCTTTATCACTCAATGATGCATGAAATACATCTACTATAGCTTTATCAACTGCATCTTTAATGATAACACTATTCTCTGGATCTTCCATTGATATAACAACAGTAGTACTTATCTTTTTACCAAGCACTTCTCTTGCGTATTTCGCACTTGGTTTATATCCACAGCCAGTTATTTGTAACATAAACACTACTAATAGTAATAACTTCAATAACTGTGAGTACATCTCTGCCCTAGCCTTTAACTACCAAGTTTACTAACTTTTTAGGAACAACTATCTCTTTTACGATATTTTGCCCCTCAAGCCATTTTGCAACAACCTCTTTTGCTGATGCTATGATCTCTTCATTTGAAGCATCATTTGCTACCTCTACCTCACCACGGCGTTTACCGTTGATAGAGATTCCTAGAGTCACACTATCTTCTACAAAAACCTCTTCAAGAATCTCCTGTTTTGTAAGATTGTTCAGACCGAAGTAGTTTTGAGATATCTCCCAACAAGTATGAGGGATGATAGGCTCCATGATAGAACTGAGTATCCAGTAACCCTCACTCCATACATCACTATTTTTTTGTGTGTTAAGTGCATTGAGAGCTTCCATAACACCTGCTATAAGCGTATTAAATGTATAACGCTCACCATAAACTTCTCGTGAGCGTTTAAGAGCTTCGTATACTTTTTTACGAGCTAGTTTTTCCTCTTTGTTCAGAGAGCTGTGGTCTATCACTGGCTTAGTTTTAGTTGCTACAACATTTGTACTTCTATCAAAGAAACGCTTAATGAACTTGTGAGCTCCTTCAACTGCATTATCATTCCACTCTAGCTCTTGCGTTGGTGGTGCTGCAAAAAGTATGAAGAGTCTTGCTGTATCTGCGCCATACTTCTCTATGATAGCATCAGGGTCAACTGTGTTACCCTTAGACTTAGACATCTTCGCACCATCTTTAAGAACCATACCTTGTGTTAAAAGTCTATCAAAAGGCTCATCAAACTCTAAGTAACCTAAATCACGAAACACTTTTGTAAAAAACCTTGCATATAGAAGGTGAAGAATGGCATGTTCAATCCCACCAACATAATGATCAACTCCCATCCAATACTTCACTTCTTGGGGAGTGAAAGCGGCTTTTTCTAAAGTCTCAGGTGACGCACAAAAACGCAGGAAGTACCATGAGGACTGAACAAAAGTATCCATAGTATCAGTTTCACGAACTGCATCTTTTCCACATGATGGACATGCACAGTGTTTCCAAGTTGGGTGATTCTCTAGTGGAGAGCCTTCACCGTTAATCTCTACATCGTCCGGAAGCGATATAGGCAGGTTCTCTTTTTTCTCCATCACAAGACCACAATCTTCACAATGTACAAAAGGTATAGGAGCTCCCCAGTAACGCTGACGAGATACACCCCAATCTTTTAGTTTATAGTTTGTAGTCTTTTTTCCAATCTCTTTTTCTTCAAACATTTTAATGATGTTGTACTGAGACTTTTTAGAGTTCATGCCATCAAACTCACCAGAGTTAAAAAGTTCTCCTGCATCTGTAAACGCCATCTTACTCACGTCTGATTCAGCGTCTTTTGGTTTAATAACCGCGTTTATAGGAAGCGAGTACTTTTTAGCAAAATCATAATCTCTATCATCGTGTGCAGGCACCGCCATAACAGCTCCTGAACCGTAGTCCATAAGTACAAAGTTCGCACACCAAACTGGAACTATTTTTCCTGTGAGTGGGTGCACTACATTTAGACCTAAAGGAAGTCCAGCTTTCTCTTTTTGTCTATCGATAGAAGAAGTGTTTTTCATCTTTGTTATCTCTGCAACCGTAGCTTCATCAAGAAGATTGTTTTCAATCATGTAAGTTACTATTTTATGCTCAGGAGCAAGTGCAGTATATGAAACGCCATAGATAGTGTCTGGACGAGTTGTAAAGACATCAAAACTATCAAATTCACTGTTTAACTTACTCTTCGACTCATCATCAAAGAATAGGTCAAACGCTAAACCATTTGACTTGCCTATCCAGTTATCTTGCATGGTAAGCACTTGTTTAGGCCAACCACCCTCAAGCTTTTTAAGATCTGCTAAAAGTTCATCAGAGTACTGAGTTATCTTAAAGTAGTACTGATTCATATCTTTTTTAACTACTTCAGTTC
>JAYEJR010000202.1:0-4872 GCA_034660715.1 Campylobacterota bacterium
TCAGCCAGTGCTAAAGATGGTAAAGCTAGCATCAATGCTATAAGCCATTTCTTCATGTGAATCCTTTTGTTATTATTTCTGGAAAATTATATTACAAATCTTTATCCTCTCTCTGAATTTATTGCCTATTTTTTAATCACCTAACAATCAAGTCTCAAATCTGCACAAATAAAGCTATCTGCCATAAATTTAAGCAGTTTAAATCTTTTCTTAATGGTTATTTAGCTATTATTTATAGATTTTATTTTTAAATAATAGGTGTTTAAATGAGCGACTTGCTAAATAACGATGATATAGAAACTATAAATATAGAAACGACTCTTCAAAACTCTTACCTTGACTACTCAATGAGTGTAATTGTTGGACGTGCACTTCCTGATGTAAGAGATGGTCTTAAACCTGTTCACCGACGTATACTTTATGCAATGGATAAACTAAGCCTCTCTCACGGTTCAAAATACAAAAAATCAGCTCGTATCGTTGGTGATGTGATTGGGCAGTATCACCCACATGGTGATAACTCTGTTTATGATGCACTAGTTCGTATGGCACAAGACTTCTCAATGAGAATGGAACTTGTTGATGGCCAAGGTAACTTTGGTTCTGTAGATGGTGACTCTGCTGCAGCGATGAGATATACTGAAGCACGTATGACAAAATATGCAGGTGAACTTCTAAAAGACTTAGATAAAAACACTGTAAATATGACAGATAACTACGATGGCACTACTAAAGAGCCTGATGTTATGCCAACTCGTGTTCCTAACTTACTAATAAATGGTTCATCAGGTATCGCTGTTGGTATGGCTACAAATATTCCTCCTCATAACCCTGGTGAAATTATGAATGGTTTACGTGCACTTCTTGCTAATCCAAACATTGAACTTGCAGAAATCATGGAACATATAAAAGCACCTGACTTTCCAACAGGTGGAATAATATTTGGTAAAAAAGGAATCACTGAAGCTTATGAGACTGGTCGTGGTCGTATTAAGATTCGTGCAAAAACACATATTGAACAGCAAGCAAAAAAAGAGATCATTGTTATTGATGAACTTCCATATCAAGTAAATAAGTCTCGCCTAATAGAGAACATTGCCAACTTAGTAAAAGATAAACTCATAGATGGCGTTTCACTTATCCGTGATGAGTCTGACCGTGACGGTATGCGCGTAGTTATCGAACTTAAACGCGATGCTATGAGTGAAATCGTTCTTAACAACCTCTTTAAACAAACAAGCATGCAGACTACTTTTGGTATTATCATGCTATCTATATTAAATCAAGAACCGAGAATCTTTGGAATTATAGATATACTAAAACACTTTATTAATCACCGTAAAACTGTAATCATTCGTCGTACGATATTTGACCTAGAAAAAGCAAAAGCTCGTGCTCATATCTTAGAGGGTCTGAAAAAAGCCATAGATATTATTGAGAAGGTTATTAAAACTATTCGTGCTTCAGGTAATGAAGAAGAGGCTAGAAACAACTTAGTATCTGAATATGACTTCTCAGAAATCCAAGCATCAAGCATTGTTGCTATGAGACTAGGACGTTTAACTGGTCTTGAAATAGACAAAATTTTAGCTGAATTAGCTGAGCTAATGGAACTTATTGAGTACTTAGAATCTATCCTTAGAAGTGAAGAGGTACTTAACGGTATCATTCAAGAAGAGTTTGATGAAGTAGCAGCTGTTTATACTGATAAACGCCGTACTGATATTGAAGATGACTATGACGATATCGATATCGAAGATCTTATCCCTAATGAGCCGATGGTAGTTACTATCACTCACAGAGGTTATATCAAGCGTGTACCTTTAGCATCTTATGAAAAACAAAAACGTGGTGGTAAAGGTAAAACTGCCGTTACTACTTACGATGATGATTTCATAGAAAACTTCTTTACTTGTAACACACACGATACACTACTTTTTGTAACAGATCGTGGTCAACTACACTGGTTAAAAGTTTATCGTATTCCAGAGGGAAGTAGAACAGCAAAAGGTAAGGCAGTTGTAAACCTTATTAATCTTGTAGCTGATGAAAAAATTCAGTCAATCATCCCTACAACAGACTTTAGTGAAGATAAAGGACTTGTTTTCTTTACACAAAAAGGTGTTGTAAAACGTACTAACTTAAGTGAATTTAGTAACATTAGAAGTAATGGAGTAAAAGCTATCGCTTTAGATGATGACGATGCTCTAATCACTGCAAAAATTGCAAACCAAGATATTCGTTATCTATTTATAGTAACAAAATTTGCTCAATGTATAAAATTTGAGATAGAAAAAACTCGTGAGCAAGGTAGAAATACTCGTGGTGTTCGTGGTATCAAGTTTAAACATGAAGGTGATGAAGTAGTCGATGCAAATATCATAGCAGCTGATGAACAAGAGATTCTCATGATAGCTGAAAAAGGTATTGGTAAACGTACTGATGCAGGTGAGTATAGACTTACTAACCGTGGTGGTTCTGGTGTAATAGCTATGAAGATGACTGCTAAAACTGGTAAAAATATCGTAGGCTGTCTTATGGTAGATGAAGAGATGGATATGATGGCACTCACAAAATCAGGAAAGATGATACGTGTTGATATGCATACAATCTCAAAATCTAGTCGTAACACTTCTGGAGTTTATATAGTAAAAGGTGATGATGTCGCAAGTATTTCACGTTGTCCAAAAGTAGAAAAAGATGAAGATGAAGGCGAAGAAACCCAAGATAGTTTAATCTTGGAATAGTTCTTGCTAGATTTTCTACAACATAACTAGGGCTATATGCTCTATCAAGGATATTCAATGAAATACTCATTAGTATTAGTAGCACTTCTTGGTGCTTCACTACAAGCAGCAACAGAAGTTAACATGAACAATATGTCAACTGAAAAAGTATCTCAAACAGAGCAAACTGTTACTACTCCAGCTAATTCAACAGTTAATGTTAGTTGTCCAAGTTGTCCAAACGAAAATGTACAAACACAGAATGTTTCTCAGCCTGTAGCAGAAGTAGAAACTGAAGAAGTTTTAGATGAGCATAAAGATCTTCTTATCAGTGTTGTAGGTCAAGGGGTTGCTCCAATGAATACTTCGTCTCCAGCTCAAGCTTATGCACTTGCTAAACGTGCTGCAGTTGCTGATGCTTACAGACTAGTTGCTGAAAAAGTAAAAGGTGTTCGTGTTGATGGGCAAGACCTTATCAAGAACATGATGGTTAAACGCTCTACTGTTAGAACTTCTGTTGCCGCTATGGTTAGAAATGCTAACATAGTTGAAACAACATTTAAAGAGGGTCTATGCGAAGTAGAGATGGAAATTCTTATTTCTCACTCTCAATTCCAGTAGGTCTACTACTTTTCCTCTCTTCACTCGCTTTAAGTGCGAGTGAATATCTCATATCATATAGATATCTTGTCAAAGATGCGACTCTTTACAACGAAACTCTCCAAATATCAAAAACAATGCAAAAATGTCATGGACAACCTTACAATTCAATTCTCCTAGAAACACGTGATGATAAGAACTTAGAAAAAATTCTTAGTAGCCAAAATGAAGAGTTTGTAGATTTTATACATAAACTTGGACTCAATGTAGAGCATAAAGATGCTACCATTAACTACCAACATAGTTCCATGACGATTCTTACACTAAAAACAACATGTTTCAAAGTCGATTTTAATGATAATTTTGTTAAAATATCGCCTTTAAAATAGGCTAAAATAGGATTATTTGTGAAAATTGCAATAGTTGAAGATGATATAAATATGAGAAAATCTCTTGAAATCGCTATGAGCGACTATAAAGAGTTTGAAGTAGTCACCTTTAAAAATGCAATAGATGCACTCAAAAAACTTGATGATAGTTTTAACTTAGTCATCACAGATATCAATATGCCTAAAATGGACGGTATAGAGTTTGTAAAAGAGCTAAATGGTCGTTTTGAGATAATCATCATGACAGGAAATGCAACACTAACTCGAGCGATAGAATCTATCCACCTTGGTGTTAAAGACTTCTTACTTAAACCCTTTGATGTAGATGCTCTTATCGGTGCAATAAAACGTGAAGATAAGATTCAAACAGTTCAAAAAAAAGTACCAGTTACAAAAAAAAGCACTACAGGTTTTTTAGGAAAATCAGAAGCTTTGTCAAAAGCCTTAAACATAGCCGATAAAGCTTCTAAGACAGATGCCAGTATTTTACTGCTTGGCCAGAGTGGTGTTGGAAAAGAAGTTTTTGCTTCTTATATCCATAAAAACTCACCTCGTGCTAAAAAACCTTTTATAGCTATCAATATGGCAGCTATTCCAGAAAACTTGATAGAGAGTGAACTTTTTGGATTTGAAAAAGGTGCTTTTACTGATGCAAGTGAAGCAAAGGCTGGTCAATTTGAACTAGCAAATGCTGGAACACTCTTTTTAGATGAGATAGGGGAAATGCCTTATGGCGTTCAAGCAAAATTACTTCGTGCTCTTCAAGAGAAAGAAGTGCGTCGTCTTGGTTCATCTAAAAGTATCAAAATAGATATCAGAGTTGTATCGGCAACAAACGCCAACCTGACTGATAAAATCAAAGGTGGAGAGTTTCGAGAAGACTTATACTATCGTCTCAACACTATTCCTCTTCATATACCTCCTCTTAAAGAGCGTAAAGATGAGATTTTAGATATAGCTAATACAATTTGTGAACAAAACTGTAAAAAATATGGGTTTGACTTAAAATCATTTTCAACAGAAGCAACAAGTGAGTTGCTAGACTACAACTGGCCAGGAAATATACGAGAACTTATTTCAGTTGTAGAGCGTTCAGTGATTTTAAGTGAAACTCAAGAGATACAAAAAGATGAACTCTTTTTGGAAGTTCGAAAATA
>JAYEJR010000203.1:0-20739 GCA_034660715.1 Campylobacterota bacterium
AAAAATGGTGTCCTGTGATGGATTCGAACCATCGGCCACATCATTAAAAGTGACGTGCTCTACCAGCTGAGCTAACAAGACTTATTGTCTCTTATACTTAAGAGGTCGAAATTATAGACAAATCGTATTAAGATGTCAAGAAAATAAGAGCTAAATTTCAATATTTGTTTTCTTATGGAAAAAACAACCAATAAAAACACAATTTTTAGATAAAATATATCTAATGAATTATTATAGTTTTGAATATCCATACCTCATACTTTTACTCATTCCTATCATCTGGTGCCTCTATCGGTGTAAAGAATACCTAAAACAGAAGTACTTTGTGCATCTACAGTTTTTGGTTGCAAAAAAAAGTTTATTTAAACTTGAGTGGATTATCAAAATCATCATTTTTATTCTTCTTTGTATAGCACTAGCTTCACCGATAGTCATAGACAAGTCAAACCCTTTTAATAGAAATGGAAAAGATATACTCTTAGCTATAGATGCTAGTGGTTCTATGAATGCTTCTGGTTTTGATAAAGAGGATGAGTTTAGTGAGGGAGAGCGACTCTCTCGGTTTGAACTTACAAAAAAGATAGCCAAGCAGTTTATCATCCAAAGAGAGGGTGATAATGTTGGAGTTGTCTTTTATGGGGATTTTGCTTTTATCGCTTCACCTATAACATATGAGAAAGTGATAGTGGCTGACATGCTTGAGTACTTAACCCAAGGAATGGCAGGACAAAACACAGCCATAGGTGAAGCTATAGCTATGAGTGTTCGAGCATTTGAGTACTCTCATGCTAAAAGTAAGGTGATAGTTCTCTTAAGCGATGGAGAACATAACAGTGGAGCTATCTCACCAAAAGATGCACTTCTCTTAGCAAAAAAAGAAAATATCCGTATATATACCATAGGTATAGGTGAAGCCGACTCAGCACTGATGAAGAAGATAGCCAAGGAGAGTGGTGGCGTTTACTACTGGGCTACAAATGCAAAAGAGTTACAGAGTGTCTATAGTGCTATCGATGAGTTAGAGTCCTCTAAGATAAGCTCTAAAGAGTACAAACTAAAAGAGTACTACTATCAAACTGTACTCCTTTTTGCAGTTGGGTTTTTACTTTTTTTACTCTATAGAGAGTTAAGAAAATGAGTTTTCTAGCTCCAGAGTACAGTTGGCTCTTTCTCTTTTTAGTGGCTATGTTTTTCAAGAATGACTTTAGAAAACTTCGTTTTACCTCTTATGCCTATATAGCAACTTTTATCTTTATAGTGATAGCGTTGAGTCGTCCTGTGATAGAACAAGAGCCAGTTAAATCTCAAGAGCTCCTAAATGATGTAGTAATAGCAGTAGATCTTTCTTACTCTATGCAAGCAACTGATGTTGAGCCATCGCGTTTAGAGTTTGCAAAGCAGAGACTTCAAGAGTTAGTAAAGAGTGAGAGTAGTAGTCGATTTGGTGTACTCGGGTTTACAACAAACGCCATCATCCTCTCTCCTCTTACACAAGACTCTCAGCTTCTACTCCATCTTTTTGGAGCACTTGATGAAGAGCTAGTGATGACGAAGGGAAGTTTCATCATGCCACTACTAAAACTTGCCAGAAAGATGTCCTCATCTCCTACTTTGAGTCTTGTCATACTTAGTGATGGTGCAGATGCTGTGGAGTATACACAAGAAGCACTCTATGCAAAAGAGAACGATATAGTAGTGAATGTTTTGATGTTAGCGACAAAAGAGGGCTCAACTCTAAGACTTCAAAATGGAGAACTCTTAAAAGATGAACTAGATGATATAGTTGTCAGTCGAGAAAACTCAAATATAAAAGAGATAGTCAAATCAACTGGTGGCGTTTACTCAAAAAATCTTTCAGATATTTTGAACGGGCTGAAGTCTCAAAAAGATGCACGATATAAGTCAAATGTCACGATAGTCCAAAACATTGAGCTGTTTTACTATTTTGTATTTTTAGCATTGGTGAGTTTTATAGTGAGTACTACTACACTTAAACGCCACTTCTTAGCTCTTTTACTTATCTTTGGTGTCTCTCTTGATGCTGATATGCTTAAGTTTATGAAAGATGAAAATAGAGTGGCATTTGAGAAGGGAGTAACTCTTTATAAGCTTGGTGAGTATGAAAAGGCTCTAGTGGCATTTAGAAGTGTGAAGTCCGATAAAGAAAAAGTTAAAGCTGTAGTATTTTATAATGAAGCAAATACTTTTGTAAGACTTCAAGAGTTTAAAAAAGCGCGACTCTCTTTTAGAAAGTCCTTGGCTCTTAGTTATACTAAGGAAGCTGATGAAAACTTACAAAACATACTCAATGCAACAGAGAAAAAAGAGATGAGTACGGGGCAGCAAAAAAGCAAGAAGAAGTCTGATTTAGCCAAAGAGAGAGAAAACTCTCAAACAAAAGAGAAGAAGTCAGCAGGAAGTTCTAACATGAAAGTGAGTGCTAAGGCTGGAAGTGGGAAGAGTGAAGCTAAAAAATCAAAGCAAGACTCACAACTGAGTCTAAACTCAACAAAAGCAAAACTAAGCTCAAAGCAGTATGAGTTGATAAATAAAAGGCAGGTCAATGAAAAGAAACCTTGGTAAGTTAGTAGCAGTTTTGTTACTCTTTTTTGTAAATGCCACAGCCTCTACATATGAGTGGAGTGTAGCACAAGAGAAGATAGAAGCATATCAGAATGAGGCTATATATCTCAACTACAAATGTAGTTTTAGTGATACTGCAGAACTTTATGTTGTAGAGTTTCATCCAAGTGTTGACAATGAAGAGTATAAGTTAGAGGTTCTTCGTGAAGAGGCTCGGATAGTGGATGGAAAGAAGATAAATGAGTATGAGTTTATCTTAGTGGTAAAAAAAGCAGGAGAGTTCAAACTTGAACTTGATGCGATGATGAAAAAAACAAACAAAGACTCTATCGAGAATAGTGTTTTAGGGCGTGATAATGCAAACTATGAAGAGTTTTCACTTTCTCCTATAAAACAAAAAACCTTGCATATGACTATACTAGAAACGCCAACACCCATAGTAGGTGAGTTCTCTCTTAAAGTAAAGAAAAGTAAACCTTCAGTTGAAGCTTACGAACCTTATCATTTAACACTTGAGATAGAAGGGAATGGAAACTTTGATCGTTTTAAAGAGATAGAGTACACTATAGATGGAGTAAAAATTTTCTCAGAACCAGCTAGAGAAGACTTAACTTTGACAAAAAATGGAAAGAGTGGAACTTGGACAAAGAAGTTTGCTTTTGTAAGTGAGAAGAGTTTTACTATCAAACCATTTAAACTAGAGTACTTTAAACTAGAGTCAAAAAAGAGAGAGCTTCTTCAAGAGAGTGCTATAGATGTTAGTGTAAATGAGCCAACATTTAAAAAAGAAGAACTACTTGATGAAAAACAAGAAGAGTTTGAGCTCTCATATGAGTATCTTTACTATCTTTTAACTTTTTTAGCAGGGTATTTACTAGCAAAGATAGAGTTTAAAAAAGCACCTAAAATAGATGATAAAGAGAAAAACTTCTGTTTAAAAGTAAAGGAGTCTAAAACCCTTGAAGAGTTGAGTGTTCTTTTAGTTCTAGTAAATGCAAAAAAATATGAAGAGATAATTTTACAGATAGAAAAAAAAGAGCTCACTTCCCTTTCTAAAGTCAAAAAGTTAATATGTTATTAAATTGTTTTTAACTACAATGGTTTCTCAGAAAAAGGTATATGATGAATAAAAAAATAGTTTTAACAATGGTAATAGGTTTTGCACTACTTATGAGTGCATGTAGTCAAAAAGTAGGGATGAAAGCTCTTGAACCAGCTCAGATAGATAGAGTTTCTAATACAAAAAAAATAACTGTTACAAATTTTAAAAATGATAGAGTAGGGCTCTCTAAAAAGATAGAAGCAAATCTAGCACAGTTTAGTATAGATGAGAAGAAGTACTTCACACTTGTAAGCCGCAATGACTTTGAGAAAATTATCAAAGAACAACGAATACAAAACAGTGGACTTATAGACCCATCAAAAGCTGTTGAGGTAGGACAACTCATAGGAGCACAAGCCATCATCAGTGGAAATGTTGGAACTCCTAGTTCTGAAGATAGTTACGTATACGAGAAACGCTCAAAGTGTGCTGATAAGGAGTGTAAAAAACTAGTTTACTATAAAGTAAGATGTGTAAAAAGAGTTGTAGGACTCTCTTCAGAAGTTCGTATCGTAGATGTGAGTAAAGGGGACATCATCTTTGCTGATACTCTTAGCCGTACAGGTAGATACAAACACTGCTCGGACGATCAAATTGCACTTCCATCTAAAGAGATAGCTGCACAAAACTTAGCTGCAAGTATGGCAAGAGAGTTTTCAAACAAACTGACTCCTCACTATAGACACTTTAAAGTGGCACTTTTAGAAGATCCAGATTTGGACTATAGTGATAAACAAGAGGAGTTACTTGAGGTCTCCCTAGAATATATAGAAGCTTCTCGTTACGATAAGGCAGAAAACCTACTTAAAAGACTTGTTGACTCCACTGACTCACAATCTTATGTGCCTTTTTATAACTTAGGCGTGATAAGTGAAGCTAGAGGAAACTATGAAGAGGCTAAAGAGTACTACTCTTATGCAGATAACATTATGGTTCAACCAGTTGATGAGATAAATGAAGCAGTTGTGCGAATAGACAAACTAATCATAAAACGTACTAAAACTAGAGAACAGATAAATAGATAAGGCTTAACTTGAGATACTTTACACTTTTACTTATAACTATAGGACTTCTCCTTAGCGGATGTGGTGCTGAAAAAAAGATAGTAGTAGCAAAACCAAAAATGATACCTACTTGGTACTCTAACCCACCAAAGTCAAACGCCACTGAGCTTTATGCTATGGGTGAAGGTAAGAATCAAAAAGATGCTATAACAAATGCTTTAACTCAAATGGCATCAACACTGAGTGTTTCGGTATCTTCAACTTTTAATGCAAAAACAGTAGTTAAAGAGGGAAGTAAAAATAGTCCTCAGGGAACATATACAAATGAGACACAAAGTAAAGTCAAAGAGATTCGTATCAGTAGTTATGAACTGCTTCAGTCAAAAAGTCTAGGCTTTAAACGCTATGGAGTTTTAGTCAAGTCAAACAAAAAAAGACTTTTTGAGAGTATGGACCAAGAGATAAAACAGAACTTCTCTCTCATAAAAAAAGAGGAAGTGAAGATAAAAGAAGCAGATGCTATAGGGCAACTTGCATTTTATCGTACAAAGAGAGACTCTCTTGCTTCTCTTCCAAATACACTGATAGTGATGAATGTTTTAAACCCTAGTTTTGATGGAGATGAGTATATCCGTAAAACTCAAGAGATTAGCTGGGCATACCAAGATATAGTGCAAAACATAAGTTTTCATATCACTTCAAACAAAGATGCTTCAAATCTAAAATCACCAATAGCTAAAGGTATAAGTGCTAAGCACTTAAGACTGAAAAATTCTCAAAGTAAAATGAACTTTAGAGTTCATGTAAACGCTAATATACAAAAAGCAGACTCTTATGGATTTACTCTTGCTAGAAGTGAGATAAGCATAGTGACAAAAGACTACAGAGGTGTAGTTGTTGGATCAAACGCCATTAACATTGTAGGTCAATCTTCACAAGGGTTTGATATTGCAAAACAGGATGTTGCTAACAGGTTAAACGCCATGATAGAAAAAGAGGGAATTGCAAAGGTTTTGGGCCTAGATATTTAATCATTATTAACTCTTATATCATATAATTTGCTACTTTAAACTCAGACAGGTAGTAAACACAATGATAAATAAAATACAAAATGTTAAAGCAGAAGTAGCAAAAGTAGTTGTAGGACAAGAGAAGATGATAGATTCTCTTATCATTGCTCTTTTATGTGAGGGGCACATCCTTATAGAAGGTGTTCCAGGACTTGCAAAAACAACTACGGTAAATGCACTCTCTAAAGCACTTGGACTTAACTTCAAACGTGCTCAGTTTACTCCAGATTTACTCCCATCAGACATTCTAGGTGCTGAGATATATGACCCTCAAAACAACCAGTTTAAAATCAAAAAAGGTCCTATCTTTACTAACCTTTTACTTGCAGATGAGATCAACCGTGCTCCTGCTAAAGTGCAGTCTGCACTTCTAGAAGTTATGCAAGAAAAGCAAGTAACACTTGGTGATACATCATTTAAGTTAGAACTTCCATTTTTTGTTATGGCTACACAAAATCCAGTTGAGCAAGAGGGCATTTATCAGCTACCAGAAGCACAATTAGACCGTTTTATGTTAAAGCTTGTAGTTGATTATAACTCTAAAGAAGAGGAGCTTGAGATTGCTCGTCGTATCTCTGCTAATAAGCCTCAAGAGATACAAGCAGTTTTAAATGCTTCAGACCTTGAAGAGTTAAAAAAGAGTATCAGTGAGATCCATGTGGATGCTGAAGTAGAAGCTTATATGATTGAACTTGTAAACGCCACTAGAAATCCTAATGAGTATGGACTAGATGAGATATCTGAGTATATCCAGTTTGGTGCATCTCCTCGTGTAAGTATCGATATGTTTAAAGCTGTAAAAGCGATGGCGTTTATGAGAGGCAAAGACTTTGTAACTCCTGTGGATGTAGCATATATAGCTAAAGAGCTAATGCGTCACCGTATAGTTCTCACATATGAAGCAGAAGCTGAGGGTGTAACTACTGATGAAATTATCCAAAAAGTTTTAGAAACTGTAGCTATCCCGTAGGTTAAGTTCTTGAGTAAACTACAAAAAATCCTAGTTCGAGCTCGTCGTCAAGTATTCTCTGAAATGGTAGGAAACAATCCTTCTATCTTTCAAGGGGAAGGGTATGATTTTATCGAACTTCGTGAGTATATGCCTGGAGATGACATCCGTCACATAGACTGGAACATCACAGCAAAACTACAAAAACCATATATAAAAATCTTTCGTGAAGAGCGAGAGCTTAATGTTGTAATCGCTTCTGTTTTAAATGGAAGTGTACACTTTGGTTCAAAAAGATTTAAACAAGAAGTTATCGCTGAGGTAGTAGCTTCTCTCTCTTTTTCAACTCTGAAAAACGGCGATTTACTAAGTTCATACATCTTTACGGATAAGATGGTCAGTCACTCAAAACCTAGTAAAAAGATACATCAGATACAAAAGAGTGTGGATGAGATTTTAAGTTTTGATGCTCTTAATCAAAAAGTAGACTTCAATGTCATCAGTGATACTCTTTTTAAGAGACTCAAACGAAAATCTCTTCTTATAGTAGTAGGTGATTTTTTTGAGATTCCAGACTTTAAATTACTTGCAAAAAAGCATGAAGTTGTTGCAGTGATTGTAAGAGATCACTTAGAGGAGAAGCCACCACAGATGGGCTTTTCATCTTTAGTAGACCCTGAGAGCGGAGCTGTTTTAGAGGGCGACTTTAACTCTAAAAGTGTTGACTCCTATGCTGCTCGCGTTCATGCACATGACAGAGAACTCTATGCAACACTACGTAAACATCAAGTCAGATTTACGAAAGTTTACACTGATGCAAACACTAGTGTCGCTCTACGTAGACTCTTTGAGGGAAGATAAGATGCAGTCCAAACAAGAACACTTTGATATTCCTCTTCATGATATAAAACCACTTATAGAGATACAAGAGTACTCACTCTACTACCTAATAGTTTTAGCTGTTGTATCAAGTATAGTGATTTTAGCACTTGTGTATCTACTTGTTAGGTACATTCAAAATAGAAACAAGTTTAATATAAGAGCACATCATCTCTCTTTGTTAAACACCATTGAGTTTAATGATGCGAAAAAAGATGCTTATGAGATTACACTCTATGGGGCAACTTTTAAGGATGACTCCCAGAGACACTCAAATGCTTATAAGGCTCTAATAGAGTCACTCGAAGAGTATAAGTATAGAAAAAATGTAGATGCTTTTGGTGATGAGACAAAACACCATATAGATGTTTACCTAGGTATGCTTGATGTTTGATGGTTTGTACTTTGAGTTACCAAAAATATTTTTTATAATCTTTTTGTTTATAGCATGTGAGACACTCTGCAAGATGAAGTTACCTTCACTCTATTTTCCTCATGCTGCACAGTTTATGCAAAAAAGTGTCAGCTCTTCAAAAACACTCTTTATGTTAAAGTGGATAACAATAGTGATGATGATTTTAGCTCTGATGTCTCCTGTAATAGATGAACCCTACGAGCTTGAACCAAAAAAAGGACATGAGATAGCACTTATAGTTGATGCTTCTCAGTCTATGCAAGCTAGAGGATTTGATCAGTACAATCCCAATGCAAGTCGTTTTGATGCAGTGAAGAGTATAGTAAGTGACTTTATACAAAAAAGAGAGACAGATAACATCGGTCTTGTTGTCTTTGGTGCATACTCTTTCATCGCTTCACCACTCACTTATGATGAAAATATTTTGTCTCGTATAGTTTCACAACTCCAAATAGGAATGGCTGGAAAGTATACAGCTCTTTATGAGTCTTTAGCTCAAGGTGTAAACCTGCTGAAGATGAGTGAGTCAAAGTCTAAAATAGCGATTTTACTCACAGATGGGTACTCTACACAAGGTGTAGATAAAATTCCTCTTGATGTAGCACTTGATATGGCAAAAAAAGAGAAGGTGAAGGTTTATCCTATCGGTATAGGTAATGCAAATGAGTATAACCGTGCAGTGTTGCTGAAGATAGCTAAAGAGACAGGAGGAGTGGCGTTTAGCGCTTCAAATGGTCAAGAACTTCAAGCTGTATATGAACGTATAGACAAGTTAGAAAAAGTAGAGATTAAAAATGAAACTTTTACATATTTGAAGTACTACTATTTCTATCCACTCTTTATCGCACTAATCTCTTTGATGCTCTATGTATATCTTAGAAACAAGAGAGGTCACAGTTAGATGAGCTTTTTACATCCAGAGTTTTTATACTATATGTTACCACCAATGTTGATACTCTTTTTCTTTCTCTTAACACAGAAAACTTCACAAGAGAATTTTTTCTCAGAGGAAGTGATGGAGAAGCTTCGTGTAAGTGTAAACACTTTAACACTAAAGGCAAGAAATGCACTGTTTCTACTTATGGGAGTTTTGATGGTGTTCGCACTCTCAGGACCTGTAATAGATGAGGGAACTGTAGAAGTAAAAGCAAAAAGTGCTGACATCATGATAGCACTTGATATCTCAGACTCTATGCTAGGAGAAGATGTTTATCCAAACCGTTTGAAGTTAGCAAAGCAAAAAGCCTTGGAGTTACTCAAACTTGCACCAAATGAGAGAGTAGGAGTGATAGGTTTTGCGAGAAACTCTTATCTTGTTTCTCCTTTGAGTTTTGATCACGGGGCTGTTGGCTTTTTACTTCGTCAACTTAATACAGACTCTATAACCGAGAAGGGAACAAACTTCTTCTCCATGCTAGAAGTTGTCAAAAACAGTGTGAAAAAAGAGTCTAAAAAGTACCTGCTTATACTAAGTGATGGTGGAGATGAGAGTGACTTCTCAAAAGAGATAGCTTATGCTAAAGAGAACAACATCGCCATCTTTGTTTTAGGTTTAGGAACAGCTAAAGGTGCTCCGATAAAGATGAGTAATGGCGAGTTTATCAAGCATAATGGCGAAGTGATGATCTCTAAACTAAACGATAGTATCAAAAAACTTGCAACTGCTACTGGTGGCGTTTACATAGAGAGTGTGAACTCTAGTGATGATGTCAAAGCGATGCTTCGTGAAATAGAAGCTCATAGTGTGAAAAAAGAGTTAAAGTCCCAAGAGATTAAACGCTTTATTCCGCTTTTTTACTATCCTTTAGGTTTAGCACTTTTGATATTTTTAGTTGCAACATCTTCAATGAGTAAACGCCAAAGAGTAGAACTTCCAATGATAATAGCAGTACTAATGTTTTCTAGTATAAATACAGAACTAAACGCAGGTTTATTTGACTTTGTAGAGTTAGATAAAGCCAAGAGTGCCTATGAAGCTGGAAAGTATGATGAATCAAACAAGATATATGAGAAGTATCAAAAGCAAACTTCAAAAAGCGATGTTAACTACAATATAGGCAATAGTCTCTATAAACAAGGAAAGTACAAAGAGGCAGTTGCATCTTATGAGAAAGCTGTGTTTGATGATAAAGAGAGTCGTGCAAAAAACTTCTCTAACCTTGGTAATGCTTATGTGAAAAAAGGCGATGAAAAAGAGCTTCAAAAAGCTGTAAATGCTTATGAAGAGTCTCTAAAAATCAGCGATGATAAAGAGACAAGAGAGAATCTAGAAGCTGTAAAGAAGTTCATAAAAGAGAGAGAAAAGCAAGAACAAGAGAAGCAGAAAAATAAAGACAAAAAAGAAAAAAATGATGAGAAATCTGACAAAGATGAAAAATCTGATAAAGATGAGAAGTCAGAAGAAAACTCAGATAAGTCTGATGAAAAAAGTGAAGAAGAAAAAGATAACAAGTCAGAGAAAAAAGCAGATGATGAGAAGTCCCAAGAAGAAAAAGAGAAAGAACAAAAAGAGGAAAAAGAGAAAGAAGAAAAAGATAAGGCTGAAGAGTTAGAAGATAATAATTCAACATCATCAGCTCAAGAAGCGATGAAAGAGTCTGGAGAAAAGATGAGTGATGAAGAGCAGAGAAAATGGCTTAAGCAGTTAAATAAAAACCAGAAAACATATCTTTATAGACTCAATGATGAAAACAATATGAAGGAAAACTTTGATGAAAAACCTTGGTAAAATAAGCCTACTTTTTATATTTCTTACAAGTAGTCTGTTTGGAAGTGTAAGTGCAAGTATAGAACCTAAGAGTGTAAGTCTTGGCGATACAGTTACTTATGCACTTACGATGAGCGGAAACGATATAAAAAAACCTATCATTAACGATATCTGCGGAAATGACATAACTGGTACAAGTTCACAAACTAGTCTACACGCTGTTAATGGAAACTATCAAAAGAGTTATACACTATCGTATAGTTTTACACCCTTAAAAAGCTGTACTATAGATAGTGTTGATGTTAAGATAGACTCTAAGGTGGAGAGCTCAAATAGTGTGAGTGTAGTAGTAAAACCAAGAGTACAAGACTTAAATGCAGAGTTTACTCTGATGCTTACACCTTCGAAAAAAGAGCTTTTTGTAGGTGAACCTTTTACTTTAACACTTTTTTTAAAGCAAAAACGAGATGCAAAAGCAGTTGATAGTAAGTTTATCGCTCCTGAATTTTCAGGCTTCTGGATAAAGTCAGAAGGAAAAGCACAAAGAAGTGAGGAAGATGGCTATATCATCACAAAAGTAGTCTATGAGCTTGCTTCTCAAAGAGAGGGAACGCTTAGTATAAAACCAGCTCAGCTGAAAATAGCTTCTCGCGTTGGTGTGAACAATTGGGGTACACTTATACCTCAAGTGAAGTGGACAAGTTATTACTCTAATGAGCTACAAATTCACTCTAAACCACTACCAAATGGTGCAAAACTTGTAGGTGATTTCAGTATAGATACACAACTCTCAAGAGTAGAAGTAAACCCTAATGAAGCTGTAAACCTTACTCTAAATGTTAAAGGTGATGGAAACTTAGAAGATATAGAGAGTTTTAAGCCTTACATAAAAGATGTAAATGTTTTTGATGAGAAGATAGTGATAGAAGGAAGTGAGTTAAGTCAAAAACTTGTTTTTGTAAGTGAAAAAGATTTTACTATACCTGCATTTGAGCTAGTGTTTTACAATACAAAAACTCAAAAAATAGAAAAAATAACAACAGAGCCAATAGATGTTAAGGTAAGTGGGAATCTAAAAAGAGAAGAAGTAGAGATTACTCGCGATGAAACACCGGTTATTCAAGAAGTAAAAGTTCAAGAGAAGGTTGTTGTTAAAAATGACTACTTAGTTTTAGGGTTGGTCTTTTTAGGAGGAGTGTTTTTAGGTGTGCTAATTATGTTTCTGACTACTCTTAAAAAAGATAAAAAAAGTAAGAAGTTAGACTTAAAAGATGAAAAGGTACTTCTGATGAAGCTTTTACCTTTTAAAGATAATGATAAAGAAGTACAAAAAATAGTAGATGTTTTAGAAAATAACATCTACTCAAAAGAGAAGAAAAGTATAGATAAAAAACTTTTAAAAGAGATAGTGAAAAAGTACGATATCTCTTAGTCTAAGATATCGTGTAGCTTGTTTCCATCTTCCATCTCTTGATGGACTCTCTCCCAGTCATCACTCTCTATGGCGTTTTTAAGCTGAGTGAGTTCATCTTCAAAAATGGTTATAGCTTCTAGCAAGTTTGTTTTGTTCTGTCTAAAGATGTCTTCCCACATATAAGGAGAACTCTTGGCTAAACGACTCATAGAACGGTAACCACCAGCTGCGAGTGCTAGAATATTATGTTTGTTCTCTTGGCGCATAACTGTGTTAGCTATAGAGTAAGAGATGGCATGAGGCATATGAGATATAAAAGCTGCATGTCTATCGTGCTCTTTAGCTCTCATGAACGATTTTCTCATATTTAAAGACGTGAAAATCATCTTTGCTCTATCGCTTTGAAGCTTTCCACTATCTTCTAAATCGCATAAAACGACAACTTTATCTTCATAAAGCCCTTCAACTGCTGCTGTTGGACCGAAGTTTTCTGTTCCTGTCATCGGATGAGCTGCAACAAAATTCTTACGTATCTCTTTAGGTACACAAGAGACGATTTTCTCTTTTGTACTTCCTAAGTCAATGATAGTTGTATCGGCATGAACATCAGTAAGCTCTTTAAGCGTTGCTATAAGTCCATCAACTGGAATGGCCAAAAAGATAACATCACATTTTTTTACTTCTGGAAAACTTGCAATTGAGTCTACAAGAGAGAGCTCCATAGCTTGAGAAGTATGCTTTTCGTTATGATCATAACCGACTATACTTGTTACATAATCTTGTTTTTTTAAACTTAGGGCTAATGAACCACCCATTAGACCTAAACCTACTATTGCTATATTCATTTTTAATCTTTTTTATTATTTGTAAAATTATACTCAATTTACTATAGATTAACCTCATAATGGGTAAAATCTTTTCTAATTTTACAGATGGAAACTTAATGAGAATATTAATAGCTCTTTTTTTACTTTTACTAACAACAACAATTTATGCACAAACAATCAAAACAATTAATTATGACGGAATGGTTCACATATCAAAACCTGTAGCTCTTCGAATGTTAGACTTTGAAGTTGGCGATGAAATTGACATGAAAATGGTTGATAATGCAATTAAAAAGTACTTTAAACAAGGTTATTTTAACGATGTATGGGTTGAGCTTGATGGTGGTGATTTAACATTTTTCTTTAAAGAAAAAGCAATCATATCAAAGATAGAACTAGAGGGCTGGAAAGAGAATGATGACGAAGTAAAAGATAGTGTCATTCAGATAAAAAAAGGAACACTCTTCAATGAAAAAGTCCTCAGTGATGCAAAAAAACGAATCATAGAAGCTATATCTCAAGAAGGGAAGATAGATTCTGTTGTTGAAGTTAAAAAAGAGTACTTAGAAAACGGAAGTATAAAAGTCACTTTTGTTGTAAATGAGGGTGAAGAGATTATCATCGAAAAACTAAACTATAGTGGCGTTTATGGCTTAGATAGTGATGACTTCGACTCTGTTATAGCAAATAAAGAGCATGAGTTTATGGGCTGGTTTTGGGGACAAAATGATGGAAAAATGTCTTTAAGAGATTTAGCCTACGATAATCTAAGAATACGTGACTTTTATATGCAGTATGGTTACTTAGATGCTGTGGTAAATGAGCCTTTTGTGCGTGTTAACTTCAATCACTACACAGCTGATATGAGTTACCAGATAGAAGAGGGTGAGCCTTATATTATCCGCAAGATATCTATATATCAGGCAAAAGAAGTTGTAGATGAAGCACTTATAAGAGAAATCATCTCACTTCATGAAGCTCAGGTCTTTAACATCAAATCTTTTCGTAGTGACTCGGAAAGAATTAAAACTCTTATAGCTGATAAAAGTTATGCATTTGTGCAAGTCGTACCTGATTTAAAAAAGAACAAAGAGGATCATACTGTTGAAGTTGTTTACAAGATAACACCAGGTGATAAAGTAAAAATTAGAAATGTTGTTATATCGGGAAATACAAGAACACTTGATAGAATCGTAAGACGTGAACTTTATCTTGGGCCGGGAGATATGTACTCTCTTACGGACTTAAAAGACTCTCGTAACTCACTTGGGCGTTTAGGTTTTTTTGACGGTACAACTATAGAAGAGAAACGTATAGATAATCAGACAATGGACTTAGTTGTTAAGCTAAAAGAAGCACCAACTGGAAATATCCAGCTTGGTGGTGGTTATGGTTCTTACGGTGGATTACTAGTGAGTATAGGCGTAAATGATAGAAATGTTTGGGGTTCAGGAATAAATGTAGGTTTAAAAGCCGAAAAGTCTCAGACAACAGAGTCTTACTCGTTTAACATATCAAACCCTAGACTTAATGATAGTGACTTTAGTGGTAACTTTTCAATCTTTCACTCTACATACGAATACAATGACTACTCTGTTTTAACAAATGGTGTAAGTGCTGGGGTAGGACACAGATTCTCTAGGTATATAAGTGGTTATATAGGTTATGGTTACTCAGGTAATGCTTATGAATTTGATGAGACATTAGACCTAACTGTAACAGATACTTACTACTTTGAAGATTATACAAAGAGTGGTGTAACAGTAAGTGCTAAGTGGGATGATACAGATGACTTTTATCTACCACGTGAAGGATTTGATGTTTCACAGAGTTTTGAGAAAACAGGTATTGGTGCAGATGCAGACTATATGAAGTCAAGAACAAACTTTGGAAAATATACAGGACTTGAAGAGCACATAGGCTTTGATGCTATCTTTAGATACAAAGCTCGTCTTAACATGGTTATTGACAATGGATACATTCCCTTAGCTGAGAAGTTTTATATGGGTGGTATCGGTAGCGTTAGAGGTTATGAGTCATACTCTCTTTCTCCTACTATAACTGATGACAATGGTGTTATAAGAAGAATAGGTGGTGAAAAAACTTTCTCTAACTCTCTAGAGATGAGTTTTCCTCTTATCCCTAAAGCAAAAATGCGTCTTGTTACTTTTGTGGATTGGGGTTTTATAGGGGATGAGAGTATTACAGATATCTCTCGTGGAGGTTATGGAGCAGGTTTAGAGTGGTTCTCGCCTGTTGGACCGATACAGTTGATGTTTGCATCACCTCTTAACTTGCAAGATGGTGATAGAGCTTCTAGCTTTGAGTTTACAATGGGACAGAGATTTTAAGAGTTAAATCTTATCTCAAACGCTCTGTTGTTACACTCAAGCTTACTAACTGCAACTTTACTGATATAGAGAGTTTTTTTAGAATCTATCTTCAATACCCCATCCTCAAATCTCATCTCAAAATCAATGTTTAAAGGTCTATGACTAAGTAGTGAGATACTCAGTGAGAGTAGGTAGCTTAGTGCATTTGTTGTTCTCTCTTGTGGAAGCAGTTCAGCATACTTTGTTAAGTGAGAAGCTGCTGGAAGTCTATTCTTAGCATACTTACAAAGTGTCGCTATAAGAGTGTTACTCTCATGGGTAAAACCATACTCTAGGACATTTTGAATCAGATAGTATGTATGCTTGTTTTGAGAGAAAAAGTGTACATTACTACCTGTTGGGTATACCTTCGCTGCGATAGCTAGTTCATATCTGTACTTCTTATCTATATTTAAAAACTCATGTGTTAAATCAAAAAGCTTTTTACTTAAAGTGTTTAGCTGAGTTGAAAAAGATGTGTCATTGAGATGAGAGTCTAAAAGGTACTTCACAGATGTGTTGTAGTTATGAGGAAACTTATGTGCGGAAGTTCTCAGTAAGTCACTAAGATAAACACCTTCACGTACTCCTACACCACTTGTAATGATATTGTTTACATTTAATCTCTTAAGTACTCTTTGTAGTATGAGAGTCCCTGGTTTGATAACATCTAGTCTATTGTGCTTGATACCAAGAAGTTGTAGCTCTTGATCATTTGCACAGAGAACGTTAGAGATAAATACATCAAAGATAGAAGTTGGGTATGTATAAGCATGAAGTCTTTTAAGTGGATAGTCACTGTTTTGCATGATAGCACTTGAGAGTGCTCTAAATGTCCCACCAATACCTATAAGAGAGTCTATCTCTTCTTGTATCGACAGTTTTTCAAGTTGGGAGTCTATGTACTTAGTAGCACCCTTTATATCACCATTATCAAAATAGAGTTCTTTGAGACGCACTGTACCAAGTTTTAAAGATATAGTATTAGAAACATTTTTTTTGTTGATATAACTAAACTCAGTTGAACCACCACCTATATCAATACTTAAAGCACTTTTTTGTTCGGGTAGTAAATTTGCACAAGCTATACCACCAAAATAAGCTTCTTTTTCACCACTTATTATCTTGATATCTACTTTGAGCTTGTCTTTAACTTTTTTTAAAAATTCTTTTTGATTAGGGGCATCACGTAGGGCTGATGTTGCTACACAAAGAAGTTTTTTACTTTTAAAAGATTTACTTATAGTTATAAAGTCTCTAAGTGCATCAAAAGTTCTCTGCATTGGCTCTTCTTGAAGTGCCCCATCAAACTTATAAGCATTTTGAGAGATTCTGACTTTGCTCTTCTCTTCGTGAAGTAGATGAAAAGCATAACGAGAAGTTTTTTCGTAAACAACCATTCTAATCGAGTTGGAACCGATGTCAATTACGCTAACTCGTTTAGCCAATTTTTACTCTTCCATCTCTAAATTTTTGTATTTAAACTGTAGTTCAGCTATTGATTCTACATTGTCTTTATCTGGAACGATACAGTCAACTGGACATACAGAAATACATGCAGGCTCGTCATAGATACCTACACATTCAGTACAACGATCTGGATCGATGTAGTAAATTGGGTCTCCCTCTTCTATAGCTATTGTTGGACACTCTTCTCTACATGCATCACATGCTATACATTCGTCATTGATTATTAAAGCCATTGATAGAAACCTCGTTATTAAGTTATATTTATGTGTTCGATTTATATCAAAATAAAGCTTCAGTATTTTTTAAACGGCTAATTACTCCGTGGGATTATGCATGATAGTTGTGAGTTTAGTTGTAATGAAGCGACAGTACCTTCTATTCCATCTTCTCTATTTCTTAGTTTTATCTTTGCACCTAATGCATCAGCAGCACTCTTTGCTAAAAAGAGTCCTAATCCTACACCGGACTTGTTTCCTTGGCGTTTAAAGGGTGCGAAGAGGTCAACCCCTTCATCTATACCACATCCTTCATCAACGACCTCTATAAGTAGTCCTAAATCATCATGTCTACTTCTAAGGGTGACATTCTTATCTTCAGGTGTAAATTTGAGTGCATTTTGTAAGAAGTTTTGTATGATTTGATTGAGTAAACTTACCTGTAGCATTGCCATATATCCAGATGGTTCAAAACTCATACTAAGTGTCTTACCTTCATTGGCTGCTAGTAGTTGAAAGTCATCAGCTTTTTGTTTAAGAATCTCAATAATATCTACATGCACAGGTTTATCTAGCTGTGCACCCTCTTGACGTCCTATATTTAGTATGTTCGAGACAATTATATTCATTTCATCAATGGTCTTATTTGTAACTTTAAGTGCCTCTATATACTCTTCTGGAGAGCGTTTTTTTATAAGTGTAACTTGATTTTTTAGTTTTATAACTGCAAGTGGAGTTTTTAACTCATGAGCTGTTCCTATGAAGAGCTCTTTTTGGTACTTTACGAAGTTTTGTATTCTTGAGATTAGGTGATTGAGTGTTATCCCTAATGGTTCAAACTCTTGAGGGAGGTCTTTTACCTTTATAGGTTTCATTAAGTGTTCGTTCATATTTGAGAGTTTAGAGTTTATTGTTTTTAATGGACTAACCAATAGTTTTGATAGTGTAATAGCATAGAGTATAACCAGTATAAAACTAGCAATATTAATTATAAAGATATACTTTAGTATCTTTTTTAAGAGAAGTTTTGTTGCTGTAATATCTTGAGTTATTTTGAGATAACTTTTTTCTTCTACTTTATAAGGGTATATAAGTGTTAGATATGTTCTGCTACCCATACTTTTTTCATACTCAGAGATCTCTACATTTTCTTTTAGAAGGTGTATTATCTCGATATTTAAAGAAAAAAAGTTTTCTGAATGGAGTTCACCTTGAAAAACAGATCTGTTTTGGGAAATATTTTGTGCATATTTTACGAGTTCTATGTATTTATCATCGTGGATTGATTTTTCAATAAAAAAGTAAAGAATAGATGAAAATGTAAGGATTAAAGCTGCAGAAGATATAAGAAGCTGTATTAAAAAGTTTTTTCTGATACTACTTTTAGTAAACATTGATAAATCCCAAATTTAAAGATTTGAGATTATATCATTTTATGGTTTAAAGAGATTAGTTGATCTCTTTTGGAAAACAGAATCTATAACCACGACGACGTACAGTCTCGATAGTTGTGATTCCTAATGGTTTATCCATTTTTTGTCGAATTTGATTAATTGCAACTTCGATTACATTTGGAGTAACTAGTTCTGGCTCTTCCCAAATCGCGTCTAGAAGTTGTTCTTTAGAAACGATCTGATCACGGTGACGAGCTAGGTGAGTAAGTACTTCAAAAGGTTTACCTTTAAGTTCTATCTCTTGCTCTTTATAAGTGATTTTTTCTTCTTCTGGATTGATTGTTAAGTCTTCGATTTCGATGATATTACTTCCACCAAAACGTAAACGAGCTTCAATGCGAGCTACTAAAACATCAAAATCAAATGGTTTTCTGATATAGTCATCAGCACCAGCACGTAGTGCTTCGATTTCACTCTCATTATCATCTCTTGCAGAGATAACAACTACTACAGTTTTAGGAGTGTTTGATTTGATATCACCAATGATATCTACTGAGTTACCATCTGGTAACATCCAATCCATAAGAACTAAATCGTAGTTACGAATATCAAGATAGTACTCGCCATCTTTAAGTGTCTCAACAACATCACTTTGGTAACCAAACTCTTTTAGTCCCTCAGCAAGCATTTTGTTTAATGTAACTTCATCTTCAATGATAAGAATGCGCATTAATCGTTTCCTGTGTATTTAATATTTTGGCGAAATTGTAGCGTAATTTTAGGTTACTTTAAAGTTTTTTTCAATTTTCTTTAAAAAAAAGTGAAGTTTGGATTAAGAATTGAATTTATATTGATTGCTTACACTTACCTTGCAGTCGGGAAGTATAGAGGGTTTTGTGATTTTAAGATTAAGAGTGTTCATTTTTGAAAATTCTTTTTTAAGATTTAAGGAGATAGTAGTTAATGCATCTTCTAGAAGTAAAAATCTTGATTTTTTAAAGTCTGCCTTTATCAATGAAGCGACATCTGCATAGTTAATAAATTCATTTTCATAGTTATATTCTAAAGTTAGGTTAACAATAACATCTTGAGGAGTAACTCTCTCAAAGTCTAAAATACCAATAATAGTTTTAAACTTTAGATCTTCAATATGAATAGTCATTAGACTACACGTTTCTCTTCACCTTTAAAAAGGCGGATAAGGTTTGGAATATGTTTATAGTAAAGGATAAAAACTATAAAAACTACAGGAGCATGTGCCATTTGGGGATGAATAAAAAAGCTAGAAACTAAAAGCATCATCACGCCACTAAGAGATGATATAGATGAGATACGAACAGTTTTTGCTAAAACTCCCCACACAACAAGTGCAATAAGTGTTTCAAGAGGTAACATAAACATCATTACACCCATACCGGTTGCTATACCTTTTCCACCCTCAAGCCCAAGATAAGGTGAAAAACAGTGACCTATCACAGCTAGAACAGCTATACCCCATAGTGTAGCTTCGCTCATACCCATAAAGTATGCAGCGATTAAAACAACTACACCTTTAAGAGCATCAAGTGTTAGTGTTGCGATACCGAGTTTTTTTGCTAGTGCGGGGTTGCTCTCTTTTACTACTCGTAAAACATTAGTAGCCCCTATGCTACCACTACCACTGGCCTTGATATCAACTCCAGCAAACTTTTTTGCTAGAAGAAGACCGAAAGGAATACCACCTATAAGATATGCAGCTATAAAAAACTGAACATTACTGTTAAATAAAAAATCCATAAACACCCTTAATCTATTTTAATGGTGACATTCTACACTCTATATATTAAGAAGCATATAAAATTTTTTGGTATAATCCCGCTTATTAATAATGTACAGGATATTTTTTGCAATTTACAAATGAAGAATTAAAACTGAAAATTGAAGAGTTAAAAAAGAAGTTGGATGTAACTGTTGTTGCTCACTTCTATCAACGTGATGAAGTATTTGAGATAGGGGATATCACAGGTGATTCTCTTGAACTTGCTATGAGAACTAAGGCTGACTCTGCTAAACATGTGTTGTTTTGTGGTGTAGGTTTTATGGGACAGAGTGTAAAAGTACTCTCACCAGAAAAACGTGTTGTTATGCCAAAAATTGCTTGTTGTGCTATGGCACGTATGATAGACTCACTTTACTTTGATGACTCTGTTAAGTTTCTAAATGATGCTGGAATAGAGAGTCAAAATATCCTTCCTATCACATATATCAACTCAAACGCGGATGTAAAAGCTAAGGTTGGAGAGATGGGCGGTATGGTTTGTACTAGTTCAAACGCCAAGACTATCATCACAAGTGCACT
>JAYEJR010000204.1:0-4840 GCA_034660715.1 Campylobacterota bacterium
GATTATCGTCTTCGTCTACAATCGCTTCTACTGGACACTCATCTATACACGCACCACAGTTGATACAAGTATCGTTAATTATTACTGACATTATTTTCTCCTAAATGTTTGATAAAGTAACTATACACAGAAGATTTTTAAGATAAGCTAAAACTTGAGATATATATTGAAAAATAATGAATTTGTAACAGATTGTTTGTGTGGTGGAGTTAATGGTGGAGTTACCACCATTAACTTAGCGAAGATTAAAGACCTAAGTAGCTCTTAATCTCTTGAGCTCTATCAGTTTTTTCCCAGCTAAAAGTCTCTTCAGTACGACCAAAGTGACCATATGCAGCAGTTTTTCTATATATAGGTCTTAAAAGATCTAAAGAGTCTATGATTCCAGCAGGAGAAAGGTCAAATAACTCTTTCACACATGCTTCTATTTTTTCTTCAGAGACTTTACCTGTTCCGTGAGTATCTACAAGTATAGATACAGGTTGTACTACACCAATTGCATAAGCAACTTGAATTGTAGCTTTGTCACATGCACCAGCAGCAACAAGATTTTTCGCAACATGACGTGCTGCATAAGCAGCTGAACGGTCAACTTTAGTAGGATCTTTACCACTAAATGCTCCACCACCATGAGGACATGAACCACCATAAGTATCAACGATAATCTTGCGACCTGTAAGACCAGCATCACCTTGAGGTCCACCGATTACAAACTTTCCAGTTGGATTGATATGAAAAATAGTATTTTCATCTATCATCTGTGCAGGAATAACTTGTTTAATAACCTCTTCTATCATATCTTTATGAATCTGCTCTTGAGATACATCTGCATGATGTTGTGTAGAGATGACTACAGTATCAACTGAGACTGGCTTATCATTTACATACTTTACACTGATTTGTGCTTTTCCATCAGGACGAAGGTATGGAACAGTACCATCTTTGCGAACTTCAGCTAAACGCTGAGTTAAACGGTGTGCTAAATGAATAGGCAGAGGCATTAAAACATCTGTTTCACGACAAGCATAACCAAACATTAGACCTTGATCCCCAGCACCAATAGCACCATCTTCTTGGTCAACACCTTGATTGATGTCTGGTGATTGTTCACCTATTCCATTTAATACAGCTGCTGCTCTATAGTCAAAACCATAGTTCGCATCTGTATATCCTATCTCTTGAATAACTTTTCTAGCAATCTCTTGCATTGGGGCATAAGCCGTAGTCTTCAATTCGCCTGCAATTACACAAAAACCATTTGATACCAAAGTTTCACACGCAACACGTGCCTTTGGATCATGTTCAATAATATAATCCAGAATTGCATCACTGATCTGATCTGCCATCTTATCAGGGTGCCCTTCTGTTACAGACTCTGAAGTAAATATATACTCTTTTGTCATCGATTTTCCTTATTGAGATATGAAGTCTTGCCTCATAAATCGCAGGAATTATACCCAAGCATTCATTAGTATATTACATATCATCCAAAACTATACTCATCTCATCATCACCGTTTAAGAAATGCTTTATTTTCATATCATCATATTCAATATGGGTGACCAAATGTTTTTCTACAAAAAGGGCAAGTTCTAGTTCAAAGGTTTTAGTATCCATACTTGGTATCCCCTTTAAAAGCCTATTAGTTAGTTCTATGATACTATGATGCAATTTTTGGTGATGTTCTATTCTCGGGTAATTAATCTCTTTCATGAAGTTCTCTTCATGTTCAAAATGACTTTTAAAATAATCAAGTAGTTTTGTGATAACTTCCTTGAGTTTTGTTTTATCAGCACCCTCTTGACTCATTAGGAAGGCATCGTTAGCAATTTTAAATAAAATTTTATGATCTTTATCTATCTCTTCATTTTTAATAGCGAAGTTTTCACTCCAATGAATAATATGTCTCTGCCCTTTTTTTGTTTCATACCATCTTTGTATCTTGTTCTAGTATATGACCCACTAAAGCCGAGTCTATAATAAATGCAAGTTTTTTTTCAAATTCTTTAAGAGGTAAAGTACTGAGTGATGTGATCATCTCTTGTATGTTTTTTATGATATTTGCATGAATTACTCTATGCTCTTTTAAGTCTGGATACTCAATACTATGCATTAATTGCTCTTCATGCTTAAAGTGTATCTTCATATACTCGTTAAGTTTCATGATAGTATCTCGTATTTTCTTTTTTCTTAATTCTGGGACAACGGGTTTAAAGGCTTCTAAAGCTATGTCAAAAAGATGTTTATGTTCACGATCAACAAGTGGATTGCCAATCTCGTACTCTGGCTTCCAAGACAATTCATGCATAAGATAATCCCTTATATAGTTGTATTAAAATCATAATACAAAAAATATCTTTAAAAAATGCCACTACTCCATTTGCTCTAAGTTTTGTTAATAATTTTCTGTTAAAATTCCATTAACAAAACACAAGGATTTATATATGTTAGTAACAAATCAAGCTCCAGACTTTACAGCAACAACAGTTTTAGGTGACGGTTCAATCGTTGAAGATTTCAAATTATCAGAGAACATGGGTGAAAAAGGTACGGTTTTATTTTTCTATCCACTAGACTTTACTTTCGTATGTCCTTCAGAGCTTATCGCTTTTGATCACAGACTTAAAGAGTTCAAAGACCGTGGTGTTGAAGTTATCGGTTGTTCAGTAGATAGCCAATTTTCTCACTTCGCTTGGAGAGAGACTCCAATTAACAATGGTGGTATTGGCCGTGTTGGTTACCCACTTGTAGCTGACCTTACAAAACAAATTTCTAAAGATTACGATGTTCTTTTCGGTGAAGCTGTAGCTTTACGTGGTTCTTTCCTAATCGACGGTAAAGGTGTTGTTCGTCACGCTGTTGTTAATGACTTACCACTTGGTCGTAACATCGATGAAATGATTCGTATGGTAGATGCAATGCAATTTACTGACGAGCATGGTGAAGTATGTGCTGCTGGTTGGACTAAAGGTGACGAAGGTATGAAAGCTACAACTGAAGGTGTTGCTGAGTATCTTGGTAAACACGAGGGTGATTTATAATCACTACTTGTTAACCTCTTTATCCCCTCGCTTTTAAGCATGAGTGGGATAAATTTTCAATCTTTCTACTTTTCTAAATCACTTACTGACTTATCATTTGCACTGTTTGCTCTATCATAAAATGGTACCTCTTTTTTAGGTGCACATGCACTTAAACCTAAAAGAATAAAGATCCCTGCTAATACTAACTTCATAAAAATTCCTTTTGTTGATATACAATAGTACATACTTTTAACTTAATTCATTAAATATACATAGATAAATCACACCAATATAATATTGTATTAACTTAAACAAGATATTATTTTACTTATAATTATTATAAAGGAATATTATGAATAAAATATTATTAAGTTCTATACTAGCTGCATCACTCTCTATCTCTTCATTTGCATATGATCAAGAAAAAGCAAAATCATTTGACAACTTCTACTCCCACTTCACACAAAAAGCTTGTGCAAACTCTAAACTCTTTGTTGAGGCAGACGAAGTTATGAAAATGCTAAGAAATGATGCAAAAGTAACTATACTTGATGTTCGTACAAAAGGTGAGCATGCTGTTGTATCTGTAGGTTTAAAAAACTCTATATACATCCCAGTAAAAGACTTGTTTAAAGAAGAAAACCTTAACAAACTTCCTAAAGATCATACTATAATAGTTTTATGTCACTCAGGGACTAGAGCAACTCTAGCTGCTATCGGACTAAAACAAATCGGGATTAAAAATACGAGAGTACTAAAAGGTGGACTTATTGCATTAGCCCAAGCTAATAACCCAAAAAATGCACCTATGCGTTTAGGAATGAAAATCTAGATTTTCTTTTCCTATCCTTTACTTCTTTTTCCAACCATAAACCCACCCAAAACAATCAATGATATACCAAAATAAGTTAAAGCATCAGGAAGAGCATCACCAAGCATCCACCCAAAACCAATAGCAAAAGGTATATTTGTATAAGAGATTACACCTATGATACTTAGGTTTGAAGCACTATAAGCTTTTGTCAAAAGCCATTGGGACATAACAGATATAACACCCATTAAGGTGATCAAGCCCCATACTTTTAGTGAACTTGGATAACTAAATGCTGGAAATAAAAATGATAAAGACTCCGGAGCCTCCACAAAATGTGCTAGTAGAAAAAACAATGCAGGAAGAAGTGCTCCTAATCCTACAAATGAGAGTATGATAACTCTAGTGTCGTATATATCTTTTATCTTTTTGATAGTGGTATAAGCTGCTGCTGCAAAAAAACCACCTAGTATCCCTAAAAAGTGCTCATACGAAATACTCATGCCTATTGGTTTGACAATCAGAACAACTCCTATGAAACCTATAAGAAGTGCAAATAGTGTAGTTTTGTTCAACTTCTCTTTTAGTAAGTAGTAAGCAAGAACAGTCACAAATAGAGGAGAGGTTTTGTTAAGTGTTATAGCTTCACCAAGAGGTATGGTTGTAATGGTGTAGAAAAAAAGTATCATGGCTAAAAAGCCAAAGACTCCACGGGTGATAAGTAGATACCATTTTCCACCTCTTAAAGTTGCTGGTGTATGCTTTAGCGCATAGAGTATCAAAGCTAGACCTATTAAGTTCCTAAAAAAGACTATCTCCATTGCCGACATATCATCTGAGAGTATCTTTGAGAGAGCTCCATTTAGTGCTGAGATAAGAGCACCTAGAAGCATATAGAGTATGCCTTTATCTATTGTTTTTAACAAACACTATCCTAGTATTATATTTTTTGTACAAACCATATAAACTCCGATGAAGCAGTTAAAATGCCATCGATATCTTTTAC
>JAYEJR010000205.1:0-20317 GCA_034660715.1 Campylobacterota bacterium
ATTTTCTCGGGAACTAGTTTATCAACAACAACTGCCTTCCCAAGAGCTGCATCTGTTGGTGCTAAAACAAGTGTCATAAGTAGTAAGTACAAAAAAGGTTCATCTGGAAAAAAGAGAGTAGCTACATAAGTGGAAAAAACTATAGTTAAAGGCAGACCAATAAAAAGGAGCCTAAGAGAAATACTCCATTCTCTCTCAAATTTACGCAGACTCAAGATAGAAGAGTCACTAAAAAGTACTATAACAAGTGCTATTTGGGCTACTGACTTCACTATCTCAGAATTAAGACTTATCTCCACAAGATCAAAACCTAAAGGAGAGAGTAAAATTCCAAAAAGTAAAAATATCATTGGTCCAGATACATAGAACTTCTCTAAAAGGTTTGATAGAACACCATAACACAAAACTATGCTTGCTACTATAAAAATTATGAGCTCATTTTCCACTGATCTAGCTCCCTTTTTTGAGTCTAACTCTTTGTGAATGAGTAATAGCTACAGCCATAGCATCCGATATATCCAGTGGTTTTATCTCTTTTTTTATATTTAGTAGGCGTTTAACCATAAAGTTTACCTGTTCTTTAGAGGCTTTAGCTTTTCCGGTAAGTGCTTTTTTTACTTGAAGAGCTGTATACTCATTAAACTGCCCAAACTCTTGTAGTAGTTTAAGCATAATCGCGCCACGAAATTGTGCTAGTTTTATTGTTGTAGCTGGATTATGTGCGTAAAATATATCTTCCATAGCCACTTCATCTATAGTATGGTTTGCAAAGATTCTACCAATACCTTCAACCATTTGAGGTATTTGAAACTGTAAATCTTCTGCTTTCATCTTTATAAGTCCAGCTTCAACAAGAGATATTTTGCCATTTTCAAGTTTTATAAGGGCATATCCCATGTTTCTAGTTCCAGGGTCGATTCCAAGTATTATCATAAAATGATTATAGCTAAAGTCATTTAAATAATAAACTATAATTTTATTTAATACAAAGACTTATAGTTGTATAGTGTTAAGTGAAAGGCAATTAGTATGAATATAAAATCTATTGATAAAGAGTCTATTAAAAATGAAAAAATTCAGATATTTTTTCGTATATTTTTAGTTACTGTTATAATTTTTACTCTTCCTCTAGTTAACAAAGAAACTTTAAACATAAGTGTTTTTAGAGATTTTACAATTTTACATCTATTTATAACTGTCATTATTCAAAATATAATTTACTATTTTATTATTGTAAATAATCCATATTTTTTTAATAAAATAAGATTATTTATTGTTGGTATATTTGATGTTCTTGCATCTGTATACGTTATGTATTTAGTTGATGTTTACTCTACCTATTATCCATTTTTACTTCTATGGTATACCATTGGATATAGTATGAGATATGGTAACTTACTTGGTTATACTATATACTTTACAGTCTTATTATCTTGGTCAGTTTTAATCTCTTTATCACCTATATGGCAAAATCACCTCTCCTTTGGACTTGGTTGGCTAGTTGCATATATAATCATTCCACTCTATACTTTTAGACTCGTAAAAGAACTCAAACTTAGTATTAGTAATTTACATGAAAATTTAGATGATTCTATTTATCAAGCACAACATGACCAGCTAACACAACTACCAAATAGAAAATATTTTGAAAAAGAGTTAAATTATTCTAAATCTAACTATGATAAATTTGCTCTACTATTTTTTGATCTTGATGGTTTTAAAGCTATAAATGATACTCATGGACATGATGTTGGAGATACTGTTTTAGTTGAAGTTTCTAAAAGAATTAAAAAACATGGAAATTTTATAGCAAGACTTGGTGGTGACGAGTTTGTGAGTATAGTTAAGTTTACTGATAAAGAAAATGTAATTGTTTTATCAAATGAATTAATACAATCGATATCAGATAAATGTCCTGTGTCAAATATAGAAATAACAGCTAGTATTGGGATTGCTATATATCCTGAAGATAGTGAAGATATGCATGAACTAAAGAAAAAATCAGATATCGCTATGTATAGAGCTAAGAGTGCAGGAAAAAATATTTATAAGTTTTATTCACATTAACTAAATAGAGTTATTCACATATTTTTAACCCTATTTTATGTAAACAGTCTGTATTATTCACGTATAAATATAAAAACAGGGTTTTACGTGAATATAGGTCAAGAGATATTAGAACTACTAAAAGAAGAGATAACTGAGTCTGAATATAACAGATATATCAAGCAACTAGTGTTTGATGTTAAAAAATCTACAGCTGATGAAGTTTATTTTTATGCACCCAATGCTTTAGTTGTTAACTGGATTAAAAATAAGTATACAGAAAAGATATCTCATCTCTTTGAAGTAAAAACTGGAACAAAAGTTAATGTAAAAATCACTCTCAAAAATCTAGTAGATAAAAGAAAAACTAAAAAAGTTCCTGAAGTTAAACAAAATAGCTCACTTTTAAACCCTTCACACTCTTTTTCCAACTTCATGGTTGGTGGATCAAACCAATTTGCTTATGCTGCTGTAAAGAGTGTGAGTGAAAACGCAGGAAATGTTTATAACCCTCTTTTTATATATGGTGGTGTTGGACTTGGAAAAACTCACCTTATGCAAGCTGCCGGAAATGTTTTTCAAAATGAAGGTAAAGTAGTTATATACTCCTCTGTTGAGCAGTTTTTAAATGACTTTACACGTAGTATACGTAACAACACTATGGAGCGTTTTCGAGAGAAGTATAGAAAGTGTGATGTTCTTCTTATAGATGATATACAGTTTTTATCTAACAAAGAGGGTATTCAAGAAGAATTTTTTCATACATTTGAAGCACTTAAGGGTGATGGTAAACAGATAATATTTACAGCTGATAAACATCCTAAAAAAATAGGTGGTTTAGAAGCTAGACTTCAAAGTCGCTTTGAGTGGGGCTTGGTTGCAGATATTCAGCCTCCAGAACTTGAGACGAAAATAGCTATCATCAAGAAAAAATGTGAAATTAACAAAGTAGAGCTCTCAAAAGATATCATCAACTATATCGCTACAGTTATAGACTCTAATGTACGTGAAATAGAAGGAATACTTTCTAAACTACATGCTTACTCTCAACTCATGCATGTAGATATCGACCTAGAATTCACAAAAAATGTACTTAAAGATCAGATGAATGAAAACCGTGCAAATTTAACTATGGAAATCATCACTGATGTAGTTGCAAAAGATCTTAATATCAAACCAAGTGAAATCCGTTCTAAAGGACGTAGTAAAAACATAGTATATGCGAGAAGAATATGTATATATATCTGTCGTGAACTTACTCAAAATACAATGCCACAGCTAGCACAATACTTTGGTATGAAAGATCATACAGCAATCTCTCATACTATCAAAAAAATCAACGATCTTATTAAAGATGATGAAGATTTTAGAGTTAAAATAGAAGAGTTATCAAACAAAATAAGCTCTTCATCTTAAGTTTAGTAAATAATAGCTACAAAAAAAGATATAATTATAAAAGTGAATAGACGTGAATCAACTTTTATATACTCATCACGTCTCAAAGTTACTAGTTTTAGGCTTGTAAATACGGTTTTCACGTATTCACATACCCCTACTGCTACTTACTAAAATTATATAAATATATAGGGAATTTCATATGATAATAACTATTTCTAAATCAATCATAGAAAACATACTTACCTCTGCAGGACCTTTTTTAGAAAAAAAAGATACAAGTCAAATAACTTCTCATATCTATCTAAATGCTGCTAACTCTAGTTTAACAGTAAAAGCTACTGATTATGAGATAGGATTTTTAGTAACTACTACAAACCTTTCTATTGATCAAGAAGGAAGTATTACTGCTAATGGTAAAAAGTTTCTTGATATTGTTAGAATACTAAAAGATGGAAATATAAACTTAGAAGTAAAAAATGATACTCTTCATATTTCTCAAGGACATTCAAACTTTAAACTACCAACTTTTTCATATAATGAATTTCCTGAATTCCCTAGTTATGAGGGTAAAGCACGTATATCTATAGAGTCTCATACTCTTATAGAATCTCTTAAAAAAATTACACCTGCGATTGATACAAATAATCCTAAATTTGAATTAAATGGTGCTCTTATTGATATTGGTACTACTTCTATTAATTTCGCTTCTACAGATACAAGAAGATTAGCTGTAGTAACTATTGATAATCAAAGTGATAGTGAACTAAGTATTATCATTCCTAAAAAAGCAATTATAGAGATTCAAAAACTTTTCTTTGATAACATAGAGCTTTATTATGATGATACAAATCTTATTATACATTCAGAACAATATACATTTTTTACAAAACTAATAAATGGTAAATTTCCTGAATACTCTAGAATCATTCCTAAAGAGATAAAAAATTCTCTTTTACTTCCTAAAGCGATAATGATTGACTCTATAAAACAGATAACTACAATCTCTTCAGATGTTAAAATTACATTTTTAAATGACGTAATTACATTTGAAAGTTTAAGTGATGATAATATCGAAGCAAAAACAGAGATAGGTCACACAACTGGATTTAGTGAACCTTTCTCTATTGCTATTAACTCTAGATATCTATTAGACTTTTTAAACGCTATAAATAATTCAGAATTTAGTATTGGACTCAATGAAGGAAATTTACCTTTTATATTAAGTGATGATAACTTCAAAACTGTAGTGATGCCTATTGTTATTTAACTAACAATAGCTCACTTAATTCCCCTTAAAACTTCCTTTTAGAATAATTTAGATAAAATAGCTTCAATAATGCCTTAATGGCTACTTATGGAGATATTTAATGGAAAATTACGGTGCTGGTAATATTAAGGTCCTTAAAGGACTAGAAGCTGTTAGAAAACGCCCTGGAATGTATATCGGTGACACAGGTCATCGTGGATTACATCATCTTGTTTATGAAGTTATAGATAACTCAATAGATGAGGCTATGGCTGGGCACTGTGATACTATTACTGTAACACTGACTAAGAATGGAACTTGTAAAGTTTCTGATAATGGTCGTGGTATTCCAACAGATATGCACCCAACAGAAGGAATGTCAGCAGCAACTGTTGTTTTAACAGTACTTCATGCTGGTGGTAAATTTGATAAAGATACTTATAAAGTCTCTGGTGGTCTTCATGGGGTTGGTGTTTCAGTTGTAAATGCACTCTCAGCAGATTTACATATGACTATTCATCGTGAAGGTGAAATTTTTGAACAAGACTTTAAAGAAGGTATACCTCAAGAAGCACTTGGCGTAACTGGAACTACTCGTAAAACTGGTACAACTATCGAGTTTGCAGCTGATCCTACTATCTTTACAGAAACAATAACATTTGAGTATGAATACCTCTCAAAACGTTTCAAAGAATTAGCATACTTAAATCCATTTATTACTATAAAGTTTAATGATGAGAGAACAGGAACTAAAGAGGAATATCACTTTGAGGGTGGTATAGCTCAGTATGTTACTGATATGAATAAAAAAACAACAGTTGCTGATGTTTACTCTTTTACTGGAAAAGTAGAAGATATTGAGTTTGATATAGCACTGATGTATAACGAAGCATATGAAGAGAAACTAGCATCTTTTGTAAATAATATTAGAACACCAAATGGTGGTACTCACGAAGCAGGTTTCCGTGCTGCATTAACGCGTGTAATCTCTAACTATAACTCTAAAAATGGTGCAGCTAAAGAGAAAGATGTAAAAATCTCTGGTGATGATGTAAGAGAAGGTCTGATAGCAATCGTTTCAGCTCGTGTACCTGAGCCTCAGTTTGAAGGTCAAACAAAAGGAAAACTTGGAAATACTTACGTAAGACCACTTGTTCAAAAAGCAACAGGTGAAGCACTTAATAAGTACTTTGAAGAGAACCCTATTCAAGCTAAAGCTATTGTTTCTAAAGCACTAGCAGCAGCGCGTGGTCGTGAAGCGGCTAAAAAAGCAAGAGATTTAACTCGTCGTAAAGATGTTATGAGTGTTGGAACACTTCCAGGAAAACTAGCAGATTGTCAAAGTAAAGATGCAAGTGCATGTGAACTTTATCTGGTGGAAGGGGATTCTGCAGGTGGTTCAGCTAAGATGGGTAGAGATCGTGTTTTTCAAGCTATTTTACCACTTAAGGGTAAGATTTTAAATGTTGAAAAAGCGCGTTTAGAAAAAATACTTAAATCTGATGAAATTACAAATATGATTACAGCTATGGGTTGTGGTATTGGTGAAGAGTACAATGAAGAAAAACTTCGTTATCATAAACTCGTCATCATGACCGATGCAGATGTTGATGGTTCTCACATTCAAACACTTCTACTTACTTTCTTCTTTAGACATTTCCGTGATGTAGTTGAAAAAGGTTACCTATATCTTGCACAACCACCACTTTATCGTTATAAAAAAGGTAAAAAAGAGATTTATTTTAAAGATGATCGTGAGATGAATGACTTCTTGATAGATAATGGTGTTGAATCACTAGAGATGGAGAGTGTAGGTCACAATGACTTAGTATCTTATTTTAAAATGGTAGATCATTATTCAGGTAGTCTTGATGCACTTGAACGCCGTTACTCACTTGTAAAACTAATCCGTCACTTTATAGAAAACCCTGATTTAATCTCTTTAGGTGCAAATGACCTATTTGTTAAGGTTGAAGAGTTTTTAGCTTCTATAAATAACAATATTCTTACTAAAACCATCGATGCAGAATCAAATGAAATTCATATTTTTGTTCAAACTGAAGGTGGTATGGAAGAACTTCTTATTAATGATGATCTTTTCACTGCTCCACATTTTACTGAAGCTAACTTTGTTTACAAAAAGATTCAAGAGTGGGAATTAAGTTTTGAAAATGATATTATTGAAGAGCTTAACAACGTAAAAGATTTTGCTAGAAAAGGCTCTTATATTCAGCGTTACAAAGGTCTAGGTGAGATGAATCCAGAGCAACTTTGGGAAACAACTATGACTCCTGAAAACCGTGTGCTTCTTCAAGTAACGATAGAAGATGCAGAAGTTGCTTCAGACGCGTTTACACTCTTTATGGGTGATGAAGTTGAACCTCGTCGTAACTACATAGAAACACATGCAAAAGATGTAAAACACCTAGACGTTTAACATTTACATATATGCTACTTCCACAAACTAAAGAGAGAGAGTACCGTTTTAAGTTAGCACTTAGAATGGGGCTACCTATCTTTGCTCTTATTATTGCACTAGTCTCACATACTCTTATAGAAAACTATGCAACTCTGCAACCCTCATTTTACATAGAAGCCATCATACTGCTAGTTTTTAGTATCTACTTTTTTTTATACCTTATTTATAACGGTTATAATGTAAAAATTACTGATGATGTAAGTAAGACTTTTACACGTGAATATCTCTATAAAGACCTTAACAAAAAGTTAAAAACTAAAGAGGAATATACTTTAATACTTTTGAGTATTGATAACCTTGATGACATTAACACTCAGTATGGTATAAAAAATGGTGACAGAGTTTTAGAAAAAACTGCTATCTGGATAGGTAGTTATTTAAAATCTCAGGGGATTGAAAACTTTCCATTAGGTCACATAAAAGGTGGAGACTTTGTTTTGGGTGTAGAGGGTCTAAAAGAGAGGTATCAGACTATTTTGGAGTTAATGTGCCTCAAATCAAATGAGTTTCAAGTTAGCAATATAGAGATCAAAATATCTGGAGCTATTAGCGATAGCTCTTATTCAAAAGAGCTTGATTATATTATTGAAAATCTTTTTGAAATTCAAGAAGAAAAAAGAAACTCTAAAAGCTTAGAAAAAGAAGAGCTCACTCCTAATGAACTTGAATCATACGTAATAAACGCCATAAATAAAAGAAAAATATTAGTGATGAGTCAAGATGTATTTGAAAATGACAAAGTGGCGTTTAAAGAGTGTTTTGTAAAACTTAAAACGCCAAATGGTAAATACATCTTTACTAAAACATACACAAAGGTCATTAAAAAACTTGGTTTAAATATAGAATACGATTTAATGGTTTTAGAGTCTATACTCCTAAATAAAGATATAGACAAAAATATAACTTATGCACTTAATATCTCCCCATCTTCACTCAGAAATGAGAGATTTTTGGCTAAAACAAAAGAGCTTGTTAAAGGTAGTGAGATAAATATAATATTAGTACTGAGTGAAACAGAATATTTTAGTCACACTAGTCGCTACAATGGAGTAATCAACTCTTTAAAAAGTCATGGTGTATCCATAGCTATAGATAGACTAGGATCGATTCACACAAGTTTTTTATATTTAAGAGAACTTGACATTGACATGGTAAGGTTTGATAAATACTACTCAAATGAGAATAAAATGAGCCAAAATCTCAGTATATTAGATGGTTTTAATCTTATAGCGCATCAAAAAAACATAAAAACTTGGATTAAAAATATTGAGACCAAAGAGAGTGCTGCATTATCTAAAAGCATTAAGATTGATTATCTTCAAGGCAAAGAGTTTTCAACTTTAGAAAAAATCTTTGAAAATTAAGGGAAGTGTTTTAGTTTCAACTTAAATAGATGAAGTGAATTTGTCATTTTTATTTGTATTATCAATATTTTTTTGATAGAATAACTTACAAAACATTAACCATAAGAGGTTTTTCATGCAGATATATATGAAAGATAATGACTTTATAGTCTCTAAGACAGATTTAAAAGGTCGTATTACATACGGAAATGAGATATTTATTAAAATGTCTGGATATAAAGAGCATGAACTTCTTAATTCTCCTCACAACATTTTACGTCATGAAGATATGCCAGCAATAGTATTTAAACTACTTTGGGATAGGCTCAAAAATAAAGAACCTATAAATGCTTATGTAAAAAACAGATGTAAAAATGGAGACTTTTACTGGGTTTTTGCTAATGTTACTCCATCAGTTGATGTGAGAGGCAATGTCATCGGCTACTATTCAGTTCGTAGAAAGCCTAAAGATAAGGCTATGAAAACAATTGAGCCGATATATGAAGACCTACTTAAATCCGAAAAACAGGGTGGTGTAAATGCCTCAAAAGAGCTCTTAGAGAAACTACTAAAAAGCCAAGGAGTATCATATGATGAATTTATCATTAATCTTCAAAAATAATCAAACTCTTTATTTTCTTGCAGTTGCCTTATTGACAGTTTTGTTTGTTGGCTTTTCCTACTCTATTCTCATTGGAGCAGTTATTTTTGTACTGTTTTTGATTGGTATATTTATTCCAAGTGTTAACAGTAATAGCATGGATAATGAGCTACTAGCACAGATGAAGAGAGTAATCAAAAATGCTGGAGATGGAAAATTAGAAGATAGAATTACCAACATCCCACAAAATTCTCAATACTTTGACATAGCATGGGGATACAATAATCTTGTTGACCAAGTTGAAACATTTATACGAGATACAGTAACAGGCATAAAGTTTGCAAGTGAGGGAAAATCAAATGCTATAATTTTTGAAGATGGTCTTAGGGGAGCTTTTAGTGAGCCCATCGCACCTCTAAATAAAGCCTTAGATGGAATAGTTGCAGGAAAAGTACTAAAAGCACAAGGTAACTTAAGTAAAGAGTTTGTCAATCTTGGTGGTGGGACAACTGGTAGTATGAAAGATGTTAAAAAAGATATAGAGAGAGGAAGCGAGATGATGCAAGAGATTGTCACATCATCAAGTGAAACTCAAAAGCAATCACTCGAGACTCTTACTTCAGTAGAAAAAGTAAATGCAAACTTTGAACAGCTCAATGAGACTATCTCTAAAACATCACAAAGCGTAGATAGTTTAAGTAACCAATCTCAAGAGATTTCATCTGTTGCAGCCCTCATAAAAGATATTGCAGACCAAACAAACCTACTTGCACTAAACGCAGCTATTGAAGCAGCACGTGCTGGAGAGCATGGAAGAGGGTTTGCTGTTGTTGCTGATGAAGTTAGAAAACTTGCTGAGAGAACTCAAAAAGCAACATCAGAGATATCTATAACAATCTCATCTTTACAACAAGAGACTACAAATATTCAAGAAGAATCAGAAAATATGTTAAGTTTAGCAAATGAATCTGTAGAGTATATGGGAAATTTTTCTTCTGCTCTTAACTTGTTTAGCACAAATGCAAAAAAATCTGTACATGATGCAAATACACTAAGTGATGTGTTTTTAGTTTCTCTTGTTAAAATTGACCACTCTATCTTCAAATCAGAAGTTTACTCTAAGGTTATGAAAGCAGATGCAACTACAGGGCTATCAAAAGGTGTAGAGGTTAGATTTGCTAAATGGTATGCAGGGGACGGAAAAGAGAGATTTGGACATCTATCAGAATATGCTTCTGTTGAAAAAATATACAAGTCTATTCATGCGCATGCAATCAAAAATTATAATCATGTTAGAAATGGAACGGTTTTTGACAAAAAGTACACCGAAGAGATTGTAGAAAACTTTAAAATAATGGAAGACTCAAGTGTAAAACTTGCTGAAATACTTAATAAAATGGTAACTGATTAATTATCTATTTAAGTCTTCTAAATATGGGACTCTTTTTTAGCCAAAGAGTAGCCTCTTCGTAAGTAGTAAAACGACCGAGTATTTGTGCCTCATAGGCTTCTTTTAAAAGATGTGAAAACTCTTTAGAGGGTTTTAGACCAAGTTTTATCAAGTCTCTACCTTTTAAAAGCTCCTCTGCTTTAGTGTTGAGTATACCTAAATCCCTAGCTCTTTTTTTGAGTTTTAAAATCTGATCTCTTTTTTTTGCAAGAGTTACAGCATTTAAAATAGATAAGTAGAGTTCTAAGTCTACATTACTTGCTAGTTTATAAAGATCGTAATCACTGCTCTTGTATATATCTAAACTATTTTGATTCTCTTTTAATAACATTAGTTCATTCGTTAGTTCTTTTTTATCACTAAGGCGTTTTAAAAAAGCTAACATATCTGTTTTTGAGTGATAGTAAGTTAGTAGGCAGAGCATTGTTGTTATTTTCTTTTTATCAAAAGAGACAGATGCCTGGTAGTCTAAGCAGAGAAGAGTCTGTTCAAACTCTTTTGTAGTGAGTAGAGAAAACTCTTTAAAGTATAAAAATCCACTCAAATTTTTAAGAAGTAAAATACCAAGAGAGGGCTTTTTACTTTTTAAAAGAAGTTTGGCTATCTCCTCAAAAATTCTCTCTTTCGCGAGTTCATTTAAACAATCTCTCTTTATCATATCTTCACATTTTATAAATAGTTTTTCATCTAAAGAGAAGTGAAATCTAGCAGCAAACTGGACTGCTCTTAAAACACGAAGAGGATCCTCTTCAAACTTTAGAATATCAACAGCTTTAAGAACTCTGTTTTTTAAATCCTCTCGACCATCAAAAGGGTCTAAAATCTTTTTTTCTATTACATCATAGCCTATGGCATTTATAGTAAAATCACGTCTTGATGTTGCCGTTTTAAAATCAAGTGTAGTGTCTGTCTGTATACTGAAACCTCTATGACCTTGTGAGACTTTACTATCTGTTCTAGGTAAGGAGAAGTCGATATCTAAGTCATCCACTTTTAATTTACAAACACCAAAACTTTTCCCAACAGAGTTTACATCACCAAACTCTTCTAATATACTTTCTAGTTTTAAAAGTGAATCGATACCATAAAGCTCTATATCTATGTCTTTTGAGTCTAAATTCAGTATTTTATCACGAATATATCCACCAATAATGATAGGTTTAATGGAAAATTTATCTAGTTTATCAAAGATAATATTTAAATTATTTGGATAATCAATCATTTTATAACTTTTTATTAGATTTATTTTTTAATTTTTCAAAAAATAATATTATGATTATTCTTTGGATTATAAAATAGATAAAATTATTTATAGCGATATTTTTATCTATAGTAATTACATTACTAAAAGTATATCACTAATCATACGAGTTTATTATATTTATTTGGGTATAATCGCGAAAATTTTTCCCTAAGGAAACACCTAATGCAAAAAATTAGAAATATTGCCGTTATCGCTCACGTTGACCACGGTAAAACTACACTGGTTGATGGACTGCTAGAACAGTCTGGTACATTTGCTTCACATGAACAACATGATGAAAGAGCTATGGATTCAAATGATTTAGAAAAAGAACGTGGTATTACGATTCTTTCTAAAAATACAGCTATTCGCTATAAAGATCACAAAATTAACATTATCGATACTCCGGGTCACGCTGACTTCGGTGGAGAAGTTGAACGTGTTCTTAAAATGGTTGATGGCGTTTTAGTTCTTGTTGATGCTTATGAGGGTGTAATGCCACAGACTAAGTTTGTTGTTAAGAAGATGCTTGCACTTGGTAAAAAACCAATTGTTGTAATTAACAAAATTGATAAACCTTCTGCTGATTGTGATAGAGTTGTTGATGAGATGTTTGACCTGTTTGCTGATATGGATGCAACTGATGATCAACAAGACTTCCCTATTATCTATGCAGCTGCACGTGATGGTATAGCTAAGTTAGATATGGATGATCCTGATGGTAACTTCGAGTGTATTTTTGAAGCGATCGTTAATGAAGTTCCAGAGCCAGAAGGTGATGCGGCTAATCCATTACAATCACAAGTATTTACACTTGATTATGATAACTATGTTGGTAAAATCGGTATCTCTCGTATATTTAACGGTACTGTAAATAAAGGTGACAATATCATGCTTGCAAAAGCTGATGGCGAACTTGTAAAAGGTAAAATCTCTAAACTTATTGGTTTTCATGGTCTTAACCGTATGGAAATAGATCAAGCTGAAGCTGGTGATATCGTTGCATTTGCTGGTATGGAAACTGTTGATGTTGGTGATACTGTTTGTGACGCAAACAATCCAGTAGCACTTGACCCTATGCATGTTGAAGAGCCAACTCTTACTGTTGTATTTGCTGTTAATGATTCTCCTTTAGCTGGTAAAGAGGGTAAACACGTAACTTCAAACAAGCTTCGTGAGCGTTTAGAGTTCGAAATGAACACTAACGTTGCTATGAGACTTGAAGTTGTTGGTGAGGGTAAATTTAAAGTTTCAGGTCGCGGTGAGCTTCAAATTACTGTTCTTGCTGAAAATATGCGTCGTGAAGATTTTGAGTTCTCTATCTCTCGTCCAGAAGTTATCGTTAAAGAGATCGAAGGCGTTAAATGTGAACCATTTGAGCACCTTGTTATCGATGTTCCTGAAGATTTATCTGGTGGTGTTATCGAGCGTCTTGGTAAAAGAAAAGCTGAGATGAAATCAATGCTTCCAATGGGTTCAGGCTTCCAAAGAATCGAGTTTGAAATTCCAGCTCGTGCACTTATTGGCTTCCGTGGACAGTTTTTGACAGACACAAAAGGTGAGGGTGTAATGAATCACTCTTTCTTAGAGTTCCGTCCATTTACTGGTGCTGTTGAGTCTCGTTCATATGGTGCTCTTATCTCTATGACTCCAGGGTCTACTTTAGCATTCTCACTTTTCTCTATTCAGAATCGTGGTGTTCTTTACATCGGTGTTCAGACTGAAGTTTACGAAGGTATGATTATTGGTGAGCACTCACGTGATAATGACCTTGTTGTTAACCCTATTAAAGGTAAAGCACAGTCAAATGTACGTTCATCTGGAGCTGATGAAGCTATCAAACTTATTCCACCACGTGATATGTCACTAGAGCGTGCTCTAGAGTGGATTGAAGATGATGAGTTACTTGAAGTTACTCCTAAAAATGTTCGTATTCGTAAAAAATTCTTAACTGAGAATGAGCGTAAACGTAACTCTCGTAAATAATTTTTTTACTTCTAAACGCCATATATGGCGTTTATGAAAACTCTTTCAACTCTTTTCTCAGTTTCATAATTTCATTATAATCTCTATTTATTTTACTCTCGTACATTTTCTGTTTTTCTAAATCATCATCTCGTAATGACTCTTTATATAAATCTAAATCTTTTTCAAGTAGTTCTGTTTTGTGTTGTATCTCTAGCTGTTTTGTTTCGAGTGTTCCCTGTGCTAGTAGTGATGTTGTTAGAAGAAGAGAAGCCAATAGTAAAGTTATTTTCATTTTCATAATATCTACCTTTATTTTTGATATGAAAAAATTTTACTATAATGAAGTGTGGATTAAATGTGAAGCCTAAATGTCTTGATGGCTCCTTATAACAAGCTTCATTAACGCACCCGTTAGCGTTAGGTTTGTTATCATTGCTACAAGTACTGTAACCCCAGTGATAAGTCCAAAGTTAAAAAGGTTTGTCATACTTGCAAACATAAACACTAAAAAACCAGAACTAAGAACTATAGATGTTATAAAGATAGCTCGTCCACTTGAGTGAAGTGTAAGTCTTATAGCTTCATCTACATCGTTATGTAAGATATAGTAGCGTTTGAAGTTATGCATATAGTGAATAGTATCATCTACAACCATCCCAATAGCAATCGCTCCGATGAGAATAGTAAACATATCTAAGGGTAGATCAAAAACCACCATAAACGCCACTCCAAACATGATAGGAGTAAGGTTAGGTATCATGCTTAAAAGTCCTAGTTTGAAGTTTCCTATGAGTAGTATCATTAACACAGCTATGACGATAAACGCCACTATATAAGACTCTACAGAACTTTTTATAGACTTAGTTATAGTTGTTGAGAGGATAGGAAGAGTTCCTGTTACACTAGCATTTGCTAAGCCTTTAAACTCAGCATCAAGAAGTGTTTGAAGTTCACCTATAAGCTCAACATACTCTATACTATCAACCCAAGGGGCTTTGATACTAAGTCTAGTTTTACTAAAGAGTGAGTCAACAATCTCTTCTAAATCATCACTACCACTATTTTCAAAGAGTAAAAACTCTTGAGCGATTAAGTCTCTGTTTTGAGGTATAACATAGAATGCTTTTTGATTCTCATTGAGAGCCATATGTATCTCTTTTAGAACATCGTTTATACTAACTATCTTGCCTACGAAGTAGTTTTCACCTCTATATGTATATATCTCTTTTGTAACTTTCTCGATGGCGTTTAGAAACTTAGGGTCATAAACACCATTCTCTTTACCTGTATCTAAAACAACTTCTATACTTATAGAACCTCGTAACTCTTTATCGATTGTCTCTGTATTTATTCTAACGCTGTTATCAGCCTTAAACCAGTGAAGAGGATTATGTGAAAACTGCATTTGTGATGCTAAAACAAGAGAGATGACTATAATGCCAAGTGCTGATGCTATGATACTTTTGTAGTAGTTTATGGAGAAGTTAGCGATATTTATAGTGAACTTATCTAAGAAGCTATCCTCATCTTGTGCCTTATGTTTCATAGGTATGAGTGAAAGCAAAATAGGAATAAATATCAGAGTGAGTATAAGTGCGATAGTCACACCGATAGCTGAGAAAATCCCAAGTGCTGCTACGGGAGCTATATCAGAGATAGAAAAAGAGGCTAAAGAAGCTGCAGTTGTAAAGGAGGTCATAACAACTGCAAGGCCTGAGTGACCTATGGCATAGGCAATAGAGAAGTCCTTATCTCCAGTCTCATCGAACTTATGATAAAAGATGGAGAGAATATGGATACTATCTCCAATAGCTACAGCTAGTAAAAGAGAGGGGAGTATCTGAGTCATAGAAGTTACTGGATAACCAAAAAGAGCCATAGAACCGATGGTAGCAAGTAGCGTTAAGATAACAACACTAAGAGGAATAAGAATACCACTTAATCTTCTAAATGTAAGAAATAGAAGAATGGAGATGGTTAGAACAACATATAAAATAAACTTAGACATATCTGCTTTAAGTGTTGTTTGAAGGTTTTTTGTGATTATAGGAGAGCCAGCATCGTAAATTTTAAAATCATTACTCTTGTATTTTTGCAGTATCTTTTCAAGGCTACTTATGAGTTCATTTGTCTCAGGAGCAGTGATAAACTCCAGTTTATCATCACTACTACTCTCATCATCAAAACCATCCGTTAAAGCATCAAATTCATCAACACCAACGGAGGTATATGTGTTAGTTGTTATCATGATAATTGTAAAAGTAGCATCAGCGTTTAGATAGAGGTCTTTGTATATAGAGTTTGTTTGAGCAAACTTCTTGATGGCGTTTAACTTATCACTGTTACTAGGTATACCATCTAAGAAGAGGTCTTCAACGATAAGTTCAGACTTGTTTCCTACAGTTTTTCTAGCATTTTTAAGGGAGTCTACATCTTTGATATGAGGAACATTCTCTTCTATCTCTTGATGGAGTTTAAATAATTTTTCTAGAAAATTTTTGTCAAAAATATCTTTAGTTTTGATAGCAACGATGATCTTCTCATCACGACCAAACTGGTTTCTAAAGTCATTATACTTTAGTATTTGGGGATCATCTTTATAGAGAAACCCTTCGGTAGATGTATCAAAAGTGATTTTAGGAAGATTTGAAGCAAATCCTATTACAAGTAGAAGAGTTAAAACGAGAGCGATAAATCTGTGATGGATAACTAAGTATGTAAAATCTTCAAACTTTTTTTCTACTGCTAAACGCCAGTCAGACTTCATAGTAAACTCCTAAAATAATATGTCTATATTTTATAGTGTTAGCGTTAGATAAACATTAAAGCCTAGCTTTTTCGTTTACTCATATACATGGCTTTGTCGGCTAGTTTTAGAAGTTCTTGTGCCTCAGTTGCATCTTGAGGATACGAGGCAAGTCCTAAACTAAAACCAAACTCTATAGTGTCATCTTGAGAGTAAATTAGTGGATGTTTTGGTGGAAGTTCTTGGAGTCTAGTTTTCATAGTCTCTATATATTTATCATCGCTTAGAGAATCAAAAAGAATGATAAACTCATCTCCACCAATTCTTGCAACCATATCACCTTTACGAACAAAGTCACTTAGTACCTTTGCTATGTGCTTTAAGAGCATATCTCCTGCATGGTGACCGTAGTTGTCATTGACGGGTTTAAACCTATCTAAATCTATAAAGCAGATAGTAAACGTAGTTGCGTTTTGCTTGCACAGCTGCATTGATTCATCCATTTTTTTAAGCAGCTTTGAGCGGTTGGGTAGTCCTGTAAGGCTATCGTGTCCTGCTGCATACTCTAGCTCTTGTTCTATCTGTTTTAGATAGGTTATATCTTGACAGAGAACGATGTTCTCATAGATGGTTCCATCTTTGGTAACAGGAATGATATTAGCGTGAAAAGAGATTATCTCCTCTTTGAGATTGATGGCGTTGAAGATGATGGTGGCATTTGCATTTAGGTTAAGGTCCCTTGCCTTAAAAAAGTGAGAGAAGTGTTTTCCTACTATCTCACTCTCTCCTAAATCAAAAAAGTATGAAAAAGCACTGTTTGCAAGGGTTATAATACCGTCTAAATCGACATTAAAGCTCAGTAAATGCTGATTTATAAGGTCAAAATGAAACTCTGTAGATTTTTTGTCTTTACTCTCAAACGCAAGTGCCTTTTTGTTTATCTCTTTTATCATGCTCACATGGCTCAGTGACTCTTTGGGTTTTTGAATAAAATAGGCGATAAAGAGCTTCTCCTTCTCATCGGAGACAAAAGTCTCTATATCCAAATCGTAGTACTCATCCTCTTTGTGAATCATTGGAAAGTGAATAATCCCCTCTTGCGAGTTACCCTCTTGTAGAGCGATTAGCTCCTCTTCCATACCAACGAGTTCGTACATAAGCTCTCTTACATCCGAGCCTACTTTAAGATGAGTGGCATCATCTGCAATGTTTTCTATAGTGTTGTTAAAGTCGAGTATTTTAAACACTCTGTTAAAAACAACATAGGATATCTTGTTTTTTGCGCAGACTAGTTTAGTGATGTTTTGCATTTAAGTCCCTAAAGAGTGAACGATAAAGTCATCAAGAGAACCAAATATTTCATTAACAGCATCACCCTCTTTGGCAGATGTTTTAAGGATGTTAACTACTAAGTCGGAGATACTTTTTAACTCTTGCATATCATCTTCTGAAAGAGTGTGCTCTAAATCACACTTGTTTAAAGCGATACAGATAGGGGCATCTTTTACTATAGTATGACAAAGTTCAACATGGTTTTTAATAGACTCTATAGTGTTAGCACGATTTATATCAGCAACTACTATAAAGCCTTTAGCACCAAGTAGGTACTGCTTAAATATAGGCTTAAATTCAGTGTGACCCTCTATATCCCAAAGCATTATAGTTGAGTTTTCAAGTCTCTTTTTTGAGATAGAGACACCTATTGTACTAAGGTACTCTTCGCTAAAACTGTTTTCAACAAAACGCTGAACTAGAGATGTCTTTCCAACACCAAAGTCTCCAACCATAACAACTTTATAGGCTAACATTATTTTTTTCCTTTCGTATAACTGATAGTGACTACTCTAGCCTTATCAGGTTCATTTATTAGATCAACACCATTAGGAGCTGTTTGATGGAAAACAGAAACAATCTCATTAGAGATTTGTCCCTGTTCTTGTAGGTATTTTGCAACAGTCGCGACCCGTTTTTTAGAAAAGTGCAAGTTCCTAGCAACTGAACCTATCTGATCACTATAAGATGTCAAAACAACTTTGTACTCTCTGTCGAGTGATTTTAAGACATCAAGGCTCTTAACTAGTTCTGTCTGTGCGAAAGGAGTTAGTCTTGAGTCTGCTTTTTTAAAGTAGATTTTTGTATTTAAGAGAGGAGGTGTTATCTCTAACTCATACTGAATGTTTTTTATATTTTTTATACTCTGCACCTCTTGGATAACTAACTCTTTTAGTTGCTTGTTCCAAACAGAACCTTTTATAATTAAAAGAGATGAGTCATAAACATAAGTAAGGTTGATACCTTTTTGAGTGTTGAGACCTTTTAGTAGATAGGCAATGTTTGAGCTTATCTGTAGCGGGTCTTCAAGAGAGTTAAAAACTAGAAGTTCATTTTTTACTTCTATAACATCTTTCACTTCTTGCACTACTGTTTGTGTTAGTTGTTTGTGATAGCTAAAAGGAACAGCACCTTTGAGAGTTACTACACCATCTTCTACATTCACAACAAACTGATAGGGAGCCAGTTTTGATGTTGTCTGGAGTTTATCTACAATCTTTTGAGTTAGCTCTTGGTCTAGGTAATTTTTGTAGTAGCTATATCCACCCCAGAGAAGCAGTATAAGGGGAATCAAAAAGAGTAGAGGGTGTATTTTTCTTTTTTCGTCTTGTTTCTCATCGCTATTTAGGAGTCTAGAAATCTCACGATATATTTCTAGGTTTGGGAACTTATCAAGGTCGCCATCAAACTCTCTAATGGCATCGCCATCCTTGAGGACAATGATCTCAAGCGTTTCGCGTATCTTGTCATAAGTAGCCTTATGTGCACTCCCCTCCACTATAACTGCCAAGTAGCTGTAGCCACTCGCTTCGATTATTATTTTACTTCCTCCGTACTCTATCTCGCCTAGCTCTTGGCTGTCGCTGTTTTGTTCCACCCAGTCGTTTACAAAACTTCTAATGGCGGTCATCATGGATGCAAGCATTTCAGGCTCGCTAACGGGAGCATTTGGATTTTCAGAGTGAGCGAGTACTATGCCCGTCTCTTTATGAATGAGAAGAAGAGCACGAATATTTGCAGTGGCATTTTCATTAAGCAGAAGTTCACTCTCGCTAACGCCTTGAATTTTTGCTTTTATTTTGCGTTTGATGGATTCACTAGAGAGACCATCTTGAATCTGAGTGTTTATCTTAGAGAGTGTATCTTCAAGAGTTTTAGTAACATAACGGCTAATCATACTTCCCAATACAGGGTAGAGAGCGTCAACAACATCATCTTTTTGAGATTTTATCTGCTCACGAATGGCACTTCCGATGAGTGGTGCCATTTGAGTCGCTATTTTATCTTGTGATGTTTCATAATTTTTATCGATGAGGCGATTAACTATGGGAGAGAGAGCCTCTTCTAAAGAGTCCTCTTCTGGATTTTTCTTGCTCATTATTTAGGGGTCTACTACTTGTCTGTGTTTACCATAGAGAGTTGTTGGTTAATTTGTGTTCCCTTCATCGCCATAGCTGCTTCCATCATGATATCAGCTGCATCATCACGTGAAAGTTTTGAGAGTCCAAGATCAGATATCTTCTCATCTAAAACATTAAGGAGTTCATCTTGGAGTGTATCCATCTGTGAACGTAGGGCAGTTGTGTTGTCCGCTTGCTGTTTTTGTAGTTGTTCGCGTTTAGCATTAAGCTCTTCTTCTACTATGTCAAGAGCATTTTGTAGACGTTTCTCTTGTTTGATAGCAGAGTCTCTTACATCAGAAAACTCATCTTGCTGTTGTGTTGTCATATTTTTGATTTTTCTAC
>JAYEJR010000206.1:0-4699 GCA_034660715.1 Campylobacterota bacterium
CGATATCTTCTGAAGTATAAACTTCAACGGCATCAGTAGACTTTAGCTCATCAGTTTTGATAGCTGTTGAGCTTACTTCAAGTGCTTTAAGTGTTATGTCTTGAGCATTTAGTTGGCTCAAAAGAGCAGCAGAGATTAGTGATATTTTTATTGTGTTTTTCATTTTTGTCCTTAAACATTCGTTTATAAATTTTTTAGTAGTTGTGAGTGTGAATGTTTAAGAAGCGGGAGGAGAGGCTATTTTAATAGTAAGGGGTTTTCCACTAAGTGTACTTAGTGATGCACCAAGGGCGACTATCTTAGTTAAAGATATGTAAGCTTGTATCGCTGCTAATGAGAAATAGTTTTTTCCAAAACCTTTAGGGATATGCACTTTTAGTAGTCTCTTTGTAATTTTTTAGGAATTATAGCTATTTATCTTTAAAGATATTACTTTTTTGAACTCTTAGTCCTAAGTCAAAGAGTAGTTAAATAATAGACACCATGTAACAACTATAATTAGAAATTAAGTGTATGTTTAATTTATTGTAGGTAGCATATATAAACTATAATTTTAGTATGAGATAAATAGCACTCGAGAAATCGTAAAGGAAGGAGTTCAATATGTCAGAGTCATATTTAGATGTTTTGATTAAAAAAACTAAGAAATTGACTATTCTTTATGTTGAAGACTCCGAAGATACTCGTGAAATTGCCTCTGAATTTTTAGATATATTTTTTGGTACGATAGTTACTGCAGTAGATGGAGAAGATGGCTGGAACAAGTACAACTCTCAAGAGTTCGACCTTGTCATGACAGACATAAACATGCCTAAGATGAACGGTTTAGAACTTATAGCAAAGATAAGAGAGACCAACACTAACATACCACTACTTGTACTCTCGGCATTTAATGATGAAGAGTATTTTTTAGAAGCTATAAAGTCTGGGCTTGATGCTTATCTCTTAAAACCCTTTGAGATGGAGCAGTTTATCTCTGTGATTTTAAAAGTAGTCAAGAAGCTTGAGGATGAAAAAAGCTTCTCGATTATAAACTAAAACTAGAAGAGTTAGTTGAAAAGAAGACTAAAGAGGTTGAGCATAGGTACTTACATGATTTTTATACTAACCTGCCAAACACTATCATGCTTCAAGATGATTTACAAAAGGGCATCTACAACTATATACTACTCTTAGATATTTCACACTTTTCTGTTTTGAACAAAGAGTATGGAAAGATGTTTGCAGGCGAGGTACTTCAAAAAACTGCAAAAGTTTTAAAAACAAATGTACATAAGCATGCGAAGTTATACAAAATAGAATCTGATAAATTTGTAATGCTGTTAAAAAACTCTACTTATGATGAAGTCAAAACTTATTGTGCTCAAATAGTTTCATTTTTTGATAATCAAAATGTGAATGTTGATGGAGTCGATCTACATATAACTTTCAATATAGGTGTCGATATAATCAGAGAAGATAATGCTACAACACTCATAAACTGTGAGTTTGCTCTTGAAAAATCTAAAGAGTTAGGAAGTAGACACTACGAAATCTATGATGAAAAAGTCTCTACATTTAAAGATGGAAAAGAGGGTATGTCATGGTTACGTCGTACTCGTGAACTTGTTTGTAATGAACAAATCGAGCCCTATTTTCAGCCTATTAAAAATATAAAAACAGGAAAAGTGACTAAGTATGAAGTACTTGCTCGTGCATTTTATGAAGGGGATATTTATGCACCAGCATACTTTATACCGCCTGCTGAAAAGCTAGGACTCTCAACTGCTATAACTCGCTTAATCGTAAACAAAAGTTTTGCATTTTTTCAAGATAAAGAAGAAGAGTTCTCTATCAACCTAACACAAAGAGACCTGATAGATGATTATCTTATAACATTTTTGCATGAGAAGTTAGAGTACTATTCCATTAAGCCATCTCGTGTGATATTTGAGATACTAGAGAATGTGACAGTTGCTAAAAGTTCGGACAAAATCACTCAGCGTTTAAACGAGTTAAGAGAGATTGGTTTTAGAGTTGCTGTAGATGATTTTGGCATTGAGAACTCTAACTTTAGTAGACTCTTAGAGATAAACTTAGATTTTATAAAAATAGATGGTATTTTTATAAAAAACCTTAAAAACAGTGAAAAGAATATCAAGATTATAAAAGCTATAGTCTCTTTAGCAAATGCGCTAGAGATAGAGACTGTTGCTGAATTTGTTGAAGATGAAGAGACTTATGAGATAATAAAACAGTGTGGTATAGACTTTGCACAGGGTTACTTTATAGGTAAGCCAGAGCCTAGGTTGATTACTTAGTAAAATGTGATACAATCTGATTTATGAAACTCTCACACTTAAAACAGATACTTACTCATCTTCAAAACTTTCAAAAAATATCAGCTATTCATAGGGTTAGCGATAGTGTAATCAAGGTGGCGTTTGACAAGCGAGATGACATTTACTTCAATATGACTCGTTCAAACTCTAGTATGTTTAAGTGTGAAGAGTACCCGCGTTCTAAAGTCTATAATGCTCCTTTTGATGTCATCATCGCAAAACGCTTTAATCGCTCTAATATACTTGGTATAGAGCTTTTAAATGATGATAAGATCATTCGCTTTAAATGCTCTATCTCTTCGGCATATAAAGAGGAGATAACATACTTACAGATAGAGTTTACAGGAAAGTATACAAATGTCATAATTTTAGATGAACAAAACTGTGTACTTGAAGCTCTTCGGCATGTTGACCTCTTCTCTTCGTTTCGTGAAGTTAGAGTAGGGCAGAAGCTACTTGATGTTCCTAAGGCTCCTTTTGTAGCAAAAGAGTATCCTTTAGAGAGTGTTGAAGAGTTCTTATATGGCGTTTACTCTAAAGAACAAGAATCAAAGTTAGAAAACCTAAAAAAGCAAAAAGTTGCATTTTTAAGTAAGAAGCTCAAAAAACTTGAAAAACTCTATGCTAAACTCGAAACACAAGAGAGTCTTGAAGAGCTGGCGTTTAAACAAGAACATCTAGGAAACTTAGTACTCTCAAATGTACAAAATATCAAACCATACAGCCTTAACTTAGAGCTAAATGATTATGATGGAGAGAAGGTTGAGGTTACTCTAGATAAAGGCTATCCAACAGCTTTTATGATTAGTGACTCTTTTTTCTCTAAAAGTAAAAAAGCTAAACAACGAGCAAGGCATCTGCATATAGAAGAGGAGTCTCTTCGCTCTAAAATAGAACATCAAAAACTTTTCATAGCAACAGTAAACAGTGCTAAGGATGTCTCAAAAATAGAACTGCTTTTTCCAAAAAAAGTGCAAAATAAGAGAGTTAAACTTAATGACTCGATAGAAGTGTTTTGGATAGAGGGCTACAAAGTACAATTAGGGAAGAATGAAAAAGGAAATGTGGAAGTCTTAAAGAATGCTCGTGCAAAAGATATCTGGATACACATGAAAGATCAACCATCATGTCATGTTATCATCACAACTGATAAGCAAAGACTCCCCGAAAAGATCATCAAAAGTGCAGCAAGATTGTGTGTAGACTTCACAACAACTGCGCAAGATCGATTTTTGGTCGATTATACTCCTCGTAGAGAAGTTACTATCCAGAGTGGTGCTAATGTTCTTTATAATAAATATAATACTATAGAGATAGATACAAGGAGTTAACTATGGCAATAGGACCGATAGGAAATGCTATATTTGTCAACCAGATGACTCCAGCAGCTACTGCTGTACAAAATGCACATAACAACCGTGTAGACTTTCAAAACATGGTAGCCCAAGCTGCTGCAAATGAGAAAGATGAGAAGGTTTTAGAGGTACGTCCAACTGAAGAGAATCAAGAGGTAGATCCCGATAGAGAACATCAACGTGATGAAGCTGATAGAGAGAATCAGAGAAGTAAAAAAAGTGAAAAAGATGAGGAGGAAGAAGAATCGGCTTCAGAGCCGATTCATAGATTAGATATTACTGTTTAAGTTACTCAGTAACTTCTTGTAAGATAGACTCAAAGTCTTTTTGTGCTTTCATAAGTACATCGCTAGATGCTTTATCTTCAACTTTTGCTGAACTCATCCAGTTGTATACAGCTGGGAATCCAACTACGATTTTATCTTCATCTTTTTTCTTGTATACCATAGTTGTACATGGAGCAAAAGCAGATGCTTCAGGACGACTTAGTGCTACAGTGTAGATAACTGGTAGTTTACAGATAGAGTAAGTGATATAGAAGTCATAAGCTGACTCACCTGATTCAACTAACTCTTCGTTAAGATCCATAAAAGATGGCATAACAAAACCCATAGGCTCAAATCCAGATTCAAGGTTCATCTCGAACTCCTCTTTCATCTCTTCCCAGTCTTCACCATCTAAGTCCATCTCATACTGTGTTACTAAAGAACGAGACTCTTTAAGGCTATCTTCACTAAGGCTCATTTTTGCATTTGGAAGTGCAATTTTTAGAGCTTTGATAAGGTCTGTTTCGATTTGAGAGAGAATCTTTGTATCTATATTTAAGATTTTTGCCTGTGCATCTGCAGTTAAGATAGAAACATGAAGTTCAGAGTCATCTATTCCTTGGTAGATACCTACTCCCATTGGTGTTAAAACACCAGCTTGTGGATATTTATTTACTAATGATGGCGTAAGTTTCATGTGGTGAACAGTCATGAGTGTGAAGACTTTAAAAGTTGTCTTTTTGAACTGTTTTGTAAA
>JAYEJR010000207.1:0-4421 GCA_034660715.1 Campylobacterota bacterium
CGGTTGTGCTCTCTGGGTTTTCAAAAATATACTCTATCACTGGTTGGAGACTTGGCTATGCCATCAGCCAAAAAGAGCTTATAGACGCCGCATCAGCTATAAACGACCTGGTCTATGTCTGTCCTCCAACCCCTCTGCAAGAAGGTGTAACAAACGCTCTCTCTAAATTAGCAAAATCATACTACACAGATGTAGCTAAAAAGCACCAAGAGAAAAGGGATAGGTTTACAAAAGCTCTCAACGAAGCTGGACTGAAGGCAGAGTATATAAAAGGGGCATACTACATCTTGGCTGATATCTCTAAACTAGAGGGGAGTGATGATAAAGAGAAGGTTATCAATCTTCTAGAACAGACTGGGATAGCTACAGTTCCAGCTCGTGCGTTTTATCATGAGAGTGAAGGTCTACATTTGGCAAGATTTTGCTTTTCAAAGAGGGATGAAGAGTTGGATTTAGCTATTGAGAGATTAAAGAAGTTAAGTTAAATAAGACCATTGATGTTTAAGTCTATTCCTAGTAGTGTTGAGTCGTTTAAGGTTTTGGTAAATCTCTAAGGCTACTGAGTTTAAAGTTATGGCGTTTAGTTTTGCTTGGAGGATTAGGTTCTTTTCTCTTTTGGCTTTTAGATGGTGTTTGTCTTTTATGATAGTGTCTGCATCACTCTTTAAAAGATAGTAAGAAAAATTTATGCAATTATTCAATAATAATTTTTATATACAAAAGGAAATATTATTAAACAGATAATTATTTTAAAACTTCTCCTCTTAACTACAGTCCTTATTTTAAGTGGATGTGGTGAAAGTATGGGTGGTTCTAGTGAATCAACTCAGTCACCTCAAACAACAGAGTCCTTTACTACAGAGGACAAACAGTATCTCTACTCACTGTTTAAAAGTGAATATCTATGGTATGAGAGGGTTCCTGATGTTGACTATACTGTTTACAGTTCTCCCCAACAGATGATAGATGCACTAAAGTACGATCTTCAAGATAGATGGAGTTACTCTCAAACGCTACAAGAATATAATGATGGTGCAAACCAAGTTACTCAAGGGTTCGGGATGTATACGAATGAAAATGCTGAAATCTTCCATATTTTTATAGATTCACCAGCAGATAAAGCAGGCTTTGATAGAGGTGATATCATCGTATCTATAAATACTCAACCTGCTAATTTTTCGAGCTATATAGCAGCTGAGAAAAATCTCAATGTAGAGAGTATCATTAGAGTTAATCGTTTAGGTTCTTATGTAGATGTAGCTATAACACCATCAAAGTATAGTTATAAAACAACAAAAAGTCAGCTCTTAGTCAATTTAAAAGGCAATAAAATAGGACACTTGATTTTTAACGAGTTTACTTCAGCAAGTGCAAGTGAGCTTGATGATGTATTTACAGAGTTTAAAGCAAATAACATAGATGAACTCATAGTTGATTTACGATACAACTTGGGTGGAAGTTTAGCTGTTGCAAGTATTTTGATGGATAAGATAGCTGGATATAATAATGAAAACGCCATTCAGATGAAACTCAAGTTTAATGATAACTATACACACGAAAACACTAACTACACTTTTGAAAAAGATACAAATTCTCTGAATTTAAGTAGAGTCGTTTTTATTACGAGTGAGTACTCCGCATCAGCAAGTGAAACTGTCATAAATGGACTCAAACCATATCTGAATGTTAAACTTATAGGCTCTTCAACACATGGAAAGCCTGTTGGAATGGTAGGTCGTAGCTTAAATGACTACATATATTGGCTCATAAACTTTTCTATCTACAATACAAATGATGAGGGTGATTTTTATAATGGCATTGAGGTCGACTGTTCTGTTTATGATAGAGTCGAAGGCTCAAGAATGGATATAAATGAAGAGCTTCTCAAAGAGGCACTTTACTACATAGATAATGGTTCTTGTAGTTAGAAGAAAATGAGTAATTCTTACATAAAATAAAAAGTTAATCACTTTTTCAAGAGTTTTTAGAGATAATCGCGATATTAAATATATAGATATGGATGTGCATGTTAGATTATTCAAAATTTTTAAAGTACTCAAAACCAGGACCTCGTTACACTTCGTACCCTACAGCATTGGAGTTTAGTGATGCTTATGCTTATGATGAGTATATAAAAAAGTTAGAGTCGCAAGATAGTTCTCGCCCTTTAAGTCTCTACTTTCATCTTCCTTTTTGTAAAAATGCATGTTACTTTTGTGGATGTAGCGTTGTCTTTACTTCTAAAGAGGAGAAGATGCTTCGTTATATCGAGTATCTTAAACGCGAACTAGAGATACTTTCAACTCATATCGACTGTAAACGCCAAGTTATTCAGATGCACTTTGGTGGTGGGACTCCTACTTTCTTCAGTGCAGCACAGCTTAAAATCATCATCGATGAAATCAAGTCATACTTTCCAAACTTTATAGAGGGTGCTGAAATCTCTTGTGAGATAGATCCTCGCCATATCGATGAAGATCAGATGAGAGTTATGAGTGAGACTGGTTTTAATCGTGTAAGCTTTGGTATCCAAGACTTTAACGAAAAAGTACAAGTCGCAATTCACCGTGTTCAACCTTATGAGATAACAAAAGACGCTATGGACTTGGCTCGTAAGTACAACATGGTATCGGTAAACGTAGACCTTATCTATGGTCTTCCTTACCAAACACTTGAAACTTTTAAAGAGACATTGGCTCAGTCGATCACTCTTAGTCCAGATAGATTTGCAGTCTTTAACTATGCGCATGTTCCATGGCTTAAAAAGACTATGAGAAAGATAGATGAGACAACACTTCCACTCCCGGATGAGAAGTTAGAAATCATGCAGTATACGATAGACTTCTTAACTTCAAATGGTTATAAGATGATAGGTATGGATCACTTCGCCAAACTAGAAGATGAACTCTTTAAGGCTATAGAAAAAGGTGAACTTCACAGAAACTTTCAAGGCTACACTACAAAAGGTGGGGCTGACCTTATTGGGGTAGGGCTTACTTCTATAGGTGAGGGTGTTGACAGCTATAACCAGAACTTTAAAGATATGCCTTCTTATGAAGAGGCTATAGATGCTGGGAAATTACCATTTGAACGCGGAGTAGTCTTAAACGAAGATGACCAGATAAGACAGTATGTGATTATGGAACTTATGAGTAACTTTAAGATAGATATAGAGAGATTTAATAGACTTTTTGATGTTGATTTTAACACTTATTTTGCAGATGCTATTGAAGCACTAAAACCTTTTGCAGAGGATGAACTACTGACTATAGATGATAAACATATAGCCTGTTCAGAGACTGGAACCCTACTTATTAGAAACATTGCGATGCCTTTTGACGCTTATATGCATCAGCACTCAGGTTCTAAAAAAACATTTTCAAAGACGGTATAGAGAGATATGACTAACAATTTAGAAGATATATTTAATTTTGATCAGACACAAGATGATTGTGTAAAGTGTGGTAAGTGTATTCCCGTTTGTACCATTCACAATGTAAACGCCGATGAGGTAACGTCTCCTCGTGGTTTTATTGACCTTCTTGGTGCTTACAAGCGTGGACATTTAGAGCTTGATAAAAACGCAAAAGATATTTTTGAATCATGTTTCTTATGTACAAACTGCGTTGACGTTTGTCCAAAATCTCTTCCAGTTGATATGATAATAGAACAAGCACGTGCAGACATAGCTAAAAAGTTTGGTATATCTTGGTATAAAAGAGCATTCTTTTTACTGCTTCGTCATCGTTGGTTAAATGACTTGGCGTTTAAACTTGGTTGGGTCTTTCAAACTTGTGGTTTTAAAATAAAGTCCGACATCGACTCCATGCACTCGCGTTTTAATCTTCCAATGATAAAGACTGACAGACTTATGCCAAGTTTGAGAAAAAAATCATTCTTAAACTCTCATCCTGAAGAAATCGACAATGGTGGAAAACGAAAAGTCGCTGTATTTATAGGTTGTTTAGCGAACTACAACTTTAAAGATGTTGGAGACTCTCTTTTAGAGATTCTCCAAACACTTGAAATAGACGCGTTTTTAGCTAAGTCTCAAAAGTGCTGTTCCGCTCCGGCGTACTTCACTGGTGATTTTGAGACTGTTGATTCAAACGCCAAGTTTAACATCGAGTACTTTGAGAGTTTCTCAAAAGATGTTGAAGCTATCATCGTTCCAGAAGCTACATGTTCAGCAATGCTGAAAATTGACTACGAACACTATTTCCATGACCAACCGGAGTGGAAGGCTCGTGCAAAAGCTATCATGAGTAAAGTCTATATGGCTACTGAGTGGTTACAAAATCATACAGAGTTAGAGTCTGTTTTAGCTGCAAAAAAACAGGTGCCTAAGATAGTGACGTATCATGACCCTTGTCATGCTAGAAAGATGCAAGGCATCCATGAAGAGCCGAGAAATCTGGTTC
>JAYEJR010000208.1:0-4402 GCA_034660715.1 Campylobacterota bacterium
TGCTTTTCTTACTCTTTTTAGTCTCTCCTGTAGACATACTCATGTCGCTCTTTACAAACGACATTCCCCTCGTTCTCTTTGGAACACTAGGAACTCAGTACCTGCTCTACTCTCTTAAAAAAGAGCAAACTGTTAAGTATGCTCTTTTAGCTGGTCTGTTTCTTGGTGCATCGTTTTTAAGTAAGTACTTCTCAGTCTTTTTAATGCTTTCACTATTTGTATTTGCTCTTAGCGTTTACAAAACTAAGGCCATCAAGACACTACTCATAGCCTCTACTGTTGTTCTTTTAGCAGTCGCTCAGAACATCTACTTCAACTACAACTGCTGTTGGAACAACGTCATGTTTAACTTCTTCGCTCGTACGGAGAGCCACTACAACTTTGAGACATTTTCTAACTTTATACTTAACCTTGTTTATGTCGTAACGCCATGGGCATTTTGGTTTCTTTTCAAAAGTAGAAAGAACTTTGTAAAGAGCGAACTACTCATCTTAGTTTCTCTCATCTTAGGGCTGATGTTTGTCGTCTTTTTCATGGTTTCCCTTAAAAACCTTATGGGGATCCACTGGTTTGTACTTTTCTTGCCATACGTCTTTTTACTCTTCGCGTTTTTAACGGACGACTACCTCAAAAAGCTCTTTAAGTACAACGCCATCTTTACGGCTATGCACATAGTCATACTTCTGGTTGTTCTCACAGCTCTACATCTTCTGCCAAACTCTGTTTTCAAGTCGAGCTACTACTACGAGGACGCAGTGCTAAGCGCGAACATGCAAGAGACTTGCGCAAAACTAGACAAAGAGTATGGTGACAAAAAGCTCTTCACGGTAGGCTACACAAACTCCGCAATGCTAAACTACCACTGTAAAAAAGACGCGCCGATGCTCTTTAGCAACTCCGTCTTTGGTCGTATGGACGACAGACTCGTGGACGTAAGAGAGCTAGCGAACAGAGACCTCTACCTCTTTAACAACAGAGAGATGAAAAAAGCGGAGTTCTCAAACGTCTGTAGCGAGGTAGAGATACATACGTTTAAAATGGAAGACGCAACGTTTTACGTCAGCGAATGCAAGGGTTTTGACTATGAGAAGTACAAAACTCACTATCTAGCCATCCAGCAGAAGAAATTTTACGACATTCCTAAGTGGCTTCCACAAGGGAAATGTTACTTCAACGATAGATACTACCAAGAAGAGGCAGAGTAAGTGAACTTAGCCCTCTTTGACTTTGATGGCACGCTTACGACAAAGGACTCCTTAGGAGAGTTCATAAAGTTTGCCGTTGGAAAACCTACCTACTACTTCAAACTAATCCTCTTCTCTCCCATATTTTTTCTTTACAAAACAAAACTGATGGACAACTCTTACGCTAAAGAGCTACTCTTTAGACTCTACTTCAACGGTATAATGGAAGACGAGTTTAGAGCAGTAGCCAAAGAGTATGGCGAGACTATGATAAACGCTATACTAAGAGAAGATATCTATGAAAAGTTTTTAGAACACATAAGAAATGGAGACAAAGTCCTCATAGTCTCCGCATCTATGAGATGTTGGCTTCTCCCTTTCGCAACCAAACACGACGTGGAACTCCTCTCCACAGAACTGGCGTTTAAAGAGAAAAGCTTCACAGGTCACTTCGCTACAAAAAATTGCCACGGAGAAGAGAAACTTAGACGTGTCAAAGCACATCTAAACCTAGACGACTACGAGCATATCACTACTTATGGCGATAGCAGTGGTGATGATGCCATACTTCGTGTTGCTGATGTTAAGGTAAGACTTTAGTTCTTTCAATTTTATATTAAATGGGGGATATATTTTGACTTTAAGCTACAAAACCACAAAACTATCCGCTTATGAGTTACTCACAGATACGCAAGAGAGAGAAATCTTCACAGCCGTTATAGAGTTATTGACACCAGAAGTTGTCAAACATCTTCCTCCATACTTTAGCAACATCACCTCAATTACAAAAGCTAAAGAGTGGGTTAAACACATGCTCTCACAAAGCCGTTTAATTATTATAAAACAGACTAATACAGATAGAATCATCGGTTTTGTGTTCCTATCTAAGGAAGATGAAACTACTCTCCACATAGGTTATTTACTGGGTACATCATACTGGGGTAAAGGGTATGCTACTGAACTATTAAAGGGTTTAATAGATTTTCTTACTTACGAGAACAGAATAAAGCGATTGATAGCAGGTGTATCTATTAGTAATATAGAGTCATGCAAACTGCTAAAAAAACTCAACTTTATTAAGAGTGATAGTGATGATAACGAAACACTATTTTATGAGTATCAATTGCAAAAAAATAGTAAATAGTTATACAATGCGGGAAAAGCAAGCTTCTATCTACTCGTTTTACTCTAATGGACAGTGAGTCTAAGAGATAAAAAGAACTCTATTTAAACCTTATTTTCCTAGCAAATTAATCATAATTTCGATAAAATAACACTCTATGAAAAATATTATCAAACTTATAATTACTATAGCTATATTTTATTTCTTATTTAGAAACATCGACTTCGTCGAATTTAGCAAAATCATCTTTAACTCTCATGGTGGTTGGATAGTTGTCGCACTACTTATGCAACTTACTTCTACTTATCTTGCAGCCTATAGATGGTTCAAGATCTCTCAACTTTTAGTCTTTAAAGAGAGACTCTCGTTTTATGTTCAGAGTTACTTTAAAGGTACTTTTTTCAACCAAGTACTCCCTTCAAGCATTGGTGGTGATGCTATTCGTATCATCGACTTAACTCGTAAAGAGTATGACAAAAAAGATGCTTTTTATGGTGTTTTTGTTGACCGTGTTGTCGGTCTTGTAGGTCTTTTAGTTTTAAACCTCTTAGCAACTCTTATCTTCTTTGGTACTTTTGAGAGAGACTTCTCTCTTCTTATCATCGTTATCACTCTTGGTGGTATCAGTGGTTTTGCACTACTTTTTCAGCTTCACCGTCTTACTTTTCTAACAGATATAAAGGGCCTCAATCTTTTGGTAAGACTAGCTAACAGACTCAACTCTCTATATGCTTCAAGAGTTCTACTAATAAAACATATTAGCATATCCGTTATCGTGCATCTCTTTTCAGTATTAACTATGTATGGGCTCTCTCTATCTCTTGATGTAAATCTGAGTTTTCAAACACTACTTATTGCTGTACCACCGGTCTTTTTACTTACTATTGTGCCTATCTCTTTAGCTGGATGGGGTGTTCGCGAAGGTGCTATGATAGGTATATTTATGCTTGTTGGAGCTGACCAGACTAAAGTGCTTGCCATGAGCATACTCTACGGACTACTTTTGATACTAAGTGCCCTTCCAGGTTCTTACTTCTGGATAAAAAGCAAGAAAGCGACATAAAGAGTTCTGGTGAAATCATTTCACCAGAACTTACAATTATTAAAAAACGAAACAATTACGAAGGATTAAAAACAATGACTGTAGATACTATGAGAACTATCGATTATTACGGTGGGATTCCACTTGTGTTTGGAGCTACTCTTGTAAAAAAAGCGATAGACTTTATTTTGCCGCCCAAAAAGAAAAAAGCTAAAAATGTTCTCCTTATTGAACTCTCAGAGATGGGAAGCGCTATCATCGTTGATCCAGCTATGCGTAAACTCAAAGAGAACATTGAGGGTGAGTTATACTTCGTTATCTTCTCTAAAAATAAAGCTTCCCTACAACTTCTTGGAACCGTTAAAGAGGAAAACATCTTTACTATAGACGAGGATGGATTAGTAAATATCGCTACATCTACACTCTCTTTTTTAAAATGGTGTAGAGATAAAGAGATAGACTCTGTTATAGACCTTGAACTTTTCTCTCGTTTCACTGCTCTACTTACAGGACTCTCAGGTGCCGTTAACCGTGTTGGTTTTCATGCTTTTCACAACGAAGGACTCTACCGTGGGAACCTACTCACTCATAAAGTAGCTTACAATGCACACCAGCATATAGCAAAAAACTTTATAGCTCTTGTTGATTCATTATTAAGTGAAAAACAGGAACTTCCATTTCTCAAACGCATCATTCCAGATGAAGAGATCCAAATCGCTAAAGCACCTATCGCGCAAGAGGAGCAAGCTTCTATTATCGCAACTGTTTCAGGTATGTATGAAGGGTTTGACAAAAACAAAAACCACATAGTTCTTGTAAACTCAAACGCTTCAGACCTTCTTCCACAACGCCGTTGGGACAGAGAAAACTACGGTGACGTTATCAAGAAGATTTTAGCTGCAAACGAAAACGTAGTAGTACTTCTCACCGGTGCTCCATCAGAAAAAGAGGGAGCTCAGCTTTTAGCTGACTATGTTGGAGATAAACGCTGTATCAACTTTGCAGGAGCTGTGAAGTTCTTAGAGCTACCAGCTCTCTACTCTGTCTCTGCAT
>JAYEJR010000209.1:0-4400 GCA_034660715.1 Campylobacterota bacterium
CAGAGCTCTCAAAAACTTTTTATAACCCTCTTGTAAAACTCTACGCACTCGGTCTTTTACTACTTTTTATAGGTTATGAATGGGAAATAGGCATCATCGGTATTGTCTTAATTTTGCGTACTTTTTATGTGCATATGCATGAGATACAAGAGAAGAAGTCTTATCACTGCCTGCTAACTCAAAAACGCCTTATTATACTCAAAGGGTACAAAACAAAAGAGGTCTTTCCCATAAATCTAGAAAATATTAGAACTATCTACATTAAGCCCATTAGTGAAAGGTTTAAAAATATTTTAGATGTTGGAACACTAGAAGTTTTAACTACTGACGGTGGTAGATATGTCATACGAAATATAAAAGAACCCTACCTATATCATAGAGCCATCATCGGCGACGTAGTGAGTGCTACTCACTACTCAAACAAGATAAAGCGCGATATCAAGTTTAGAAACTAAAGTCTCTACTTAAACTGAGGCTGAACGAAAGGTATAACTTGCTTTTTACGACTTAAAACGCCATCAAGCCATACTTGATGATTTTCTAGTTTTTTGTCAAACGCCGTCTCTATTTTACTCGCATCGTCACTCACGCAGAGAAGCTGTGAACCCTCTTTCATGATGTCCGTTAAAAGTACAAGTATTGTATGTAGACCCTCGTCTTTTTTCATAGCTCTCATGTCTTCAAGAAGCTCATCTTTTCTTGCATCAAGTGAAGATATATCAACCATCTCTAGTTGATTTACGCCAACTTTCATGCCATTCATCTCAAAAGCTTTATAGTCTCTTGTGTTGAGATCATGTGCAGATGCACCCTCAGTTGCAGACTTCACTATAAACATCTCCATAGCAAGTGCTTTATAGTCTTCTACTTCAGCTATCTTAGCTAACTCTTTTACCGCTTTTGTATCTACTTTTGTGCATGTAGGAGATTTAAAAATTACTGTATCACTAAGGATAGCCATCATCATCATTCCAGCAATATTCTTTGGTATCTCAACATCATAGGCTCTATACATTTCATACACAACAGTGTTTGAACACCCTATAGGTCTTATCCAACACTCTAAAGGTGTATCTGTTGTTAAATCACCAAGTTTATGGTGATCAACTATACCAAGTATAGTAGCTTCCATAATGTCAGCAGGAGCTTGTGCTTTATCTGAGAAATCTATAAGGTAAACATTTTCACCTGCAACTGAAGTTTTTAGCTCTGGTTTTGTTCCACCAAACTTGCTTAATATAAACTCAGTCTCTGCAGAGATCTCGCCTTGACGAGTTGGAATACAATCTTCACCGAGTTGGTTTTTGAGGTATGAGAGAGAGATAGCTCCTACTATAGAGTCACTATCAGGACTTGTGTGTCCAAAAACATAAGTTGACATAAGCTGGCCTTTAATTTTTTCGCCATTATACACAAAATAAAATTTAGCCTATCTAAACCTTAGAGACTTTCTAAGCTTTTTATCTTACTTTTATACTCTTGTAACATTGCACTGATATCATCTATCTCAAAATGTTCTATATGTTCTAAAAGTTCTTCAGAGTAAAGAGTGAAAAGAACTATCTCTTCACTTTTAGACAAAATTAAAAGTTCTTCTGCAAACTTTTTGATGGCGTTTAAATCATTTGTACTGATAGCTATCTCAAAAAGTCCTTGAACATATTTTTTATGCTCAAGTAAGAATTTTTCGATTTTTTGCTTGTTAAGTTTAGAAAACTCTTCACCTTGAGCTTCAAGTTCATACTCTTTTCTTGTAGCGATATGAGAAGCATTTAACTCTTTGATAGAGAGTTTAAAAAGTTCAACTCTAGAGATTGGTTTTTTAAGATGGCCTACAACTCTTGCTCCCCCATCATCAAATGCTATATCTCGAACACCATTATCTGTGAGTGTTACCACAGGGGCTTGACTCATCCCAGCTAAAACTTTTGATACTGCATTCTCATCAACTGAAAATATATCAACATCCATAAAAATCAAGTCAACTTTTTGTACCTTTAACATCTCTATGGCATCTCTTGGATTATCATAACTAAAGACTTTAACTGCTGTATCTCTAAAAGAGTCTTGAATGATATCTTGACTTTCTAGTTCATCAACGACTAGAACCTTTGCACCATCTGGACTCACAAGTGAAAAGTCAACACTTAACTCTTCCTCTTCATCACTACTGCTCATCAGAACAATTTCAACATCATAAAGTATAAATGCAAAACGAGACCCTTTGTCTACTTGACTCTCAACACTTAAAGTACCATTTAAAAGAGTAGCCATTCTTTTGTTAATTGAGAGTCCTAGCCCTGTTCCTTGTGCTTCAATCTCTGTATCATGTTCACGGTTTTCAAATATTTTAAAGATCTGTTCTTGTTTTGCCTTGTCTATACCTACTCCACTATCTTCTACAAAAACTGCAATATCAACACTATTTTTTTCTACATTTAATCTTTGGACTTTTACTTTTATCTTTACAAATCCACTGTTTGTAAACTTCAGTGCATTTCCCACTAAGTTATGGAGTATTTCTTTAACTTTTTTGGCATCTATGATTAGTGTAACGGGAAGTGTTTCATCAATCTCAAGAGTAAACTTTAAACCCTTTCGTATCGCCAAGCTTTTTTGTTCTTGAACTACATCTTCAAAGAGTCCATTTATATCGACTGCACCATTATCTACTTCAAATCCACCTGTTTCTATTCGTGAGAGTTCTATAACATCATCAAGTATTCTTAATAGTTTATGCCCTGATTGGACAATGTTATTAGAGTATCCTAAGTATTTTTTATCGTGGAGTTCTTGTGAGAGAAGTTTTGCAAACACAAGTATAGAATTCATAGGTGTTCTAATCTCATGACTTACATTTGTTAAGAACTCATGTTTAACCTTATTCGCTTCTTGTGCGATGATCTTTGCATCTTGAACTCTATCTCTTTGTATCAAGAGTTCCTCTTCAAGTAACTCAACTTTTTGTATCTGGTCTGTTATGTAACTTGTATCATGTTTCTTTGATTCTAGTTTACTAATTTGTTCTTTTGATTTTGACTGTTTCTCTCGAAGGAGTTGTATCTCTTTTTGTAGTTTTTCTATATCTTGTTGATGCTTTTTTTTCAGAGATAAGAAAAAAAAGAAAGCAGTAACTAAAAAGCTTAAAACAGCAAGTATCCCGATGATGTACTGGTATTCTAAACTCATTCTTCTATCTCTATTATCTCTTTAAAAACTTCTAAATTTTCTTCAAATATAGTGATAAATCTAGGATCAAACTTACTCCCCTTCAAGCCTATGATGTAACTTGCTGCATCTTCAAAACTCCAAGCCTCTTTATATGAACGCTTATGAGTTAAAGCATCTAGTACATCAGCTATAGCCACGATTCTTCCATAGACATGTATATCAGTACCTTTTACTCCTCGAGGGTAGCCACTTCCATCATAGTTCTCATGATGCTCATGTGCGATAACTCTTGCTGCTTTTATAAGTTCTCTTTGTGAAGACTTGAGTATCCCCACTGCATGATTTGGATGCTCTTTCATTATTGTAAACTCATCATCACTAAGCTTACCCTCTTTATGAAGAATACTATTGTCTACTAAAAGTTTTCCTATGTCATGGAGAGGGGCAGCCATAGTGAGAGTCTCTATATCATTTGAACTTAATCGACCATCTAAAAATGCTAGCTTTCTAGATATCGTAGCAACACGTTGTACATGACGTGCTGTCTCACCACTATCAGACTCCATGATTCCAGAAAGTATATGAATAATCTCTTTTTGTGCAATTTCAAGTTCAGTATAGTGTTTTTTCTTTGCAGAACTTATTTCGTTCGTTAGTTTTTTATTGTCTTGCTTTAGCTCTTTTCTATATCTATAAAGTTCTAAATGATTTGCTACACGAGATTTAAGTTCAACAGGATGAAATGGTTTTGTAACATAGTCTACACCACCAAGCTCAAAGCCTTTTTGAATCGACTCGATGTCTACTTTAGCTGTTACAAAGATTATAGGAGTATCTTCTATAGATGGAGAGTTTTTTATAATCTTACATAGTTGAAAACCATCAAGGTGAGGCATCATAACATCTAGAAGTAAAAGGTCAAAGCGTTTTGTTTTTAAAATTTCTACAGCTTGTTTTCCATCTAATGCATAAGAAAAATTATACATTTCATTTTTGAGTATGCTTATAGCTACTTTGATATTTTCACTAACATCATCTACTATTAAGATTTCATACTTCATCAATTTTTCCCTTTATCTAACATTTTATTTTTCTATTATAGCAAAGATATTTTAAAAGCTTGCACCTAAAAGCACTCTAAGCCTGCTTTGATCTTCAACAAATGAAGCATCGTTATAAATATACTCAAAACTGATAGGAAGAGCTAAGGAGTTTAAAAAGACACCTGC
>JAYEJR010000210.1:0-4385 GCA_034660715.1 Campylobacterota bacterium
TTGGTTCGATTACGATTGATGAAGAGCTTTTAGAAGCTTCAAAGATGAGAGTTGGACAAAAAGTTGAAATCCTTAACATAAACAATGGTGAGCGTTTTTCTACATACATAATTTTAGGTGAACGCGGCAAACGTGATATCTGCTTAAATGGTGCTGCAGCTAGAAAAGTTCACAAAGGTGATAAAGTAATCATCGTTGCTTATGCAACATATGATGAAAAAGAGCTAGAATCGTACCAACCAAAAGTTGTAATCCTAGATGATAACAACGATATAGAAACATTAACGGATAGTATCTAATGTTTGATATGGGCGATATGGGAAAAATGCTTGAGGGGATGCAGGAAAATGCAGAGAAACTCAAAGCTGACCTTGCGTCTAAAATTTACAGTGTAAAAGCTGGTGGTGGTCTTATTGAATTAAGTGTGAACGGAAATGGTGAAGTCATAGACCTTATCATCGATGATACAACCTTAACTGATAAAGATATGCTACAAATCTTACTTATTGGGGCTATAAATGATGCCAACAAAATGGTACAACAGAACCAACAGCAGAGTGCGATGGGAATGTTAGGCTCGATGGGTAACCCCTTTGGTGGAGCTAAATAGGTGCTTCGCCTATTTGTAGCCTTTCATCTTCTTCTCTTAAACCTCATAGCATGCCAGGGTGGTTATGCCTCTTGTGTTGCTAAGGTTAAAGACTCCAAAACAATTCAATCAGACTCTCTTTTTATACCTGTAAAAAACTCTAAACTTCTTGTTTACTCACCTCGTAGACCTCAAGGGAAAATATTAAAAGAGGATCCTTTTTTATCACTTTACCTTCTAAACAAAGAGCAGAAATTCAACTACCCTTTTGATATAAATATGAGACTTCAGTTAGGTTCAGCTGTAGTAAATGAGAGAGACTCTAAAGAGGGGAAATTTTTACGAAACCAAATTGGTTTAAACTCTTTGGCACTCTATAGCTCTAAATTAAGTATGCCTGCACTTATCACGAGTAGTTGCTGCTCTTTAGAAGGTATAGTTACTCATAATGGTGTTATACAAAAAGAGTACATAAAAAGATTTCTCTCAAATGAGACTCCAGAGTATGGTGATATAGGAATTCGTGTCAAAAACGAGAAGGGCTTAGTGATTGTTAGCGCAAGAAACCCTTATTTAGAAAAGAATCCTTTTGAAAAAGGTGACTCTATTCTCTCCTATGATGGCACAAAAATAAAAGCAGCCTCTGTTTTTGCGAGAAAGGTTCTCTTTAGTAAACTTGGCTCTAAGCATAGTATTAAGGTCAATCGAAACGGTAAGGTTATCAACTTTGAAGTAGAGATATCTAAACGCCATGGCGGTGGAGCGATAAGCGATACTTTTTTAGAACATAAGGGCATCTATTTTGATGATTTGCTTCATATAGTAAAGCTCTCAAAATTTTTTCTTGAGTATGGTCTTTTAGTCGGAGATAAACTGATCCAGGTGAATGGCGTTAAGGTGGAGAACCAGGACGAGCTTAGAGAGTATATAGAGGATTTTAAAGATTTTTCTACACTTCTCTTTTCACGTAGAAACTTTCAATTTTTTGTAAACATTAAGTAGCTATTTATTAATATACAAGTATTATGATTTCTAATAATAAGGTTGATTACATGGAGACTTGCCAGGTTTTAGAAGATGCTCTCCTCGAAGAGGTCTCAATTACTGAGAATGAGTATAACAATATTTTAAATATTCAGCAGAAGACTTTAGAAATGATAAGTACTGCAAGTGACGCTGAGGATGTGTTAGCACATTTGTGCCAGCTTGCTGAAGAATTACTACCAAACTCTGTTGCTTCTATAATGATGTTAAATCAAAAAACTGGACTAATGAGTGTTTTGTCAGCCCCTACAATTCCTCCGGTAGGGCATGAAGCTTTATGCAATTTAAAACCTGGTACAGGTGGTGGATCGTGTGGGAATGCAGTGTTCCATAATGAAGCACAATATGTAAAGGATACCAAAAGTGATGATAGGTGGTCTGACCTACGTCAAGTGGCATATGACTTTAACTTATGCTCATGTTGGTCTATGCCTGTTAGAGATGCTCAAAATGAAGCGATTGGTACTTTTGCACTCTCTTCGTTTGAGCATCGCTCCCCAGCACCATTTCATAAAAAACTTTTAGAAACTGCATCTTCAATAGTAAGTATTGTACTCAAAAATAGAGAAGCAAGCCGTAAAATGAAACTTTTTTCTTTGGCAACGCAGAGCGCAACTGAAGGTGTTATGATTACAGATAGTCAGAACAATATAGTTGAAGTGAATAAGGCATTTGAAAATATATATAACTACAAGGAGTCAGATGTTGTAGGCAAAAACCCTCGTCTCTTAGCTTCTGGAAAGAATGATGAGAAATTTTATCAAGAAATGTGGCAAGATATAACTTCTAAAAATAGTTGGAGTGGTGAGATTACAAATAAGAAATCAGATAACTCTACAATTTTACAGTGGATGAGTGTAAGTACTCTAAGAGATGAGAGAACTCAAGAAGTTGAGAACTATTTAGCTGTCTTTACAGATATGACAGAACTCAATAATGCATACTCAGCGATTGAACATATGGCATACCATGACTCTTTGACTTCACTTTATAATAAGCTTCATTTAGAAAAAGTGCATCAAGAAAAAAGCTATGCTAGTTTGATTCTTTTAAATATCAATAACTTTAGTTATCTTAACACAGCCTACGGTTTTGGATTTGGGGATAAGATACTTATCGCCGTTGCAAAATCATTAAAAAGTATAGCAGAGACAGAATTTGTTTTTCGTGTAGGTTCAGATGAGTTTGCTCTTTATTATAGAGAAGAAATTAATATGGAAAACAAAATAGCTTTTATACAAGATTACTTTTATAATAATTCTATAAAAATTGAAAATATTGTATTAAACCTTAGTTTCACCTATGGTGCTTCATATGCAAAGGAGACCTTGATACAGAAGAGTGCTTTAGCGCTGAAGCAAGCAAAAGAGAGTGGGAAAAATAGAAGCCATATCTTTAATAAAAATGAAGATTCAATAGATGAAATAGAGAGAGAATTATTTATAAAGAACAGTGTATTGCTTCATAATGCATTAGGTAAGGATTGCTTGGTTCCGTTTTTTCAAGGAATTTTTGATAACAAGAGTAGAGCTATTACAAAATTTGAGGTGCTCGCTCGAATAAAAACAGAAGACTCATTTATGTCTCCTTACCAGTTTTTGGAACCTGCTAGGTTGAGTGGCATGCTTCCAGAAATAACAAAGGTAATGATAGATAAAAGTTTTAATGTCATGAGTAAAAGTGAAAATAAATCGTATAGTTTTTCTATAAATATTACAGAGGATGATCTTGCACATAATTATTTGGAAGAGTATTTAAATGAAAAATCGTCTTATTACAAGATAGAACCTTCAAGAGTTGTTTTGGAGATATTAGAAGGAGTGAGTGCTACTGGCAAAAGAAACCATATGATGCAATTAAGTGCTTTAAAACAAAAAGGTTACTCTTTAGCTATAGATGATTTTGGTGTTGAATACTCTAATTTTGAACGAATTTTGGATCTTGAGATAGATTATTTGAAAATAGATGCAAAATATATTAAAGATATTGATAAAAGCCAAAAAAGTTTGGAGATTACGAAAGCGATATCTTATTTTGCGAAAAATGCAAAAATAGCGTGTATTGCTGAATTTGTTCACTCGCAAAGTGTTCAAGAAGTTGTTGACTCTTTGGGTATTGATTACTCTCAAGGGTTTTATTATTCGCAACCGCAAGAAAAACCGATTGTTTAATCAGTATTTAACTACTACATCTATATAATTTCATATGCAAAAATTCGAACAATTTTTAACTGAACACTTACCAACTTCTAAGAGTATACATCCTCACTATGAGAGTGCTTTGCAAAACATGCTTATCGCAGGTGGTAAGCGTTTTCGTCCAGCACTTCTGCTTGGTGTAGTTGGAGCATATAATCCACTTCTACTAGAGGGTGCTAGACATGCAGCATATGCTGTAGAGCTACTTCACACCTACTCGCTTATACATGATGACTTACCAGCTATGGATGACTCACCGCTTCGTAGAGGTCACCCAACACTGCATATGACTTATGATGAAGTAACGGCTATTCTTGTTGGAGATGCACTCAATACTTACTCTTTTGAGCTCCTATCAAATGCACCTTTTTCAGACTATACGCGAGTGCAACTCATCCGTGAGTTAGCCTCCAATGGTGGTCTTAATGGTATGGTTCTTGGTCAGGCTATAGACTGTTACTTTGAAAACACTCCTCTTAAAGTAGAAGACATTAGAGTTCTTCATACAAACAAAACAGCAAAGTTAATAGCAGCATCTTTAAAGATGGGAGCTA
>JAYEJR010000211.1:0-4372 GCA_034660715.1 Campylobacterota bacterium
GGTGATTGCCAGGCAATAAAAACAATCTTTTTTATCCAGCCTAGTAGAGAGTTTGGAGCTTTTTGTGTATGTGGGTAGAGATTAACTCCGAGAATCTTGTAAGGATACTTCTTGAGTCTTTCAACTGGAAAGTTATCAGTTATACCTCCATCTACATATAAAACGCCATCTATCTTCTGTGGCTCAATAATAGGGCTAATTGCACATGATGCGATTATGGACTCTATAAGTTTATCTCCACTATTACAGTACTCTGCTTCAGCTGTTTGAGTATTTGTTATTGCAATTTCAAGAGGAGTATCTAGATCTTCAAATGTCAGCTTATCTGTTAGTTGAGATATTACAGGGTTTTTCATATCTACACTGTATAAGTATCCTTTTCCAAGTGAAAATTTGAAACTCTTTTTAAACTCTTTTGATTTTAAGATTTCTAAAATTTCTTGAGGTTTTTTTCCACTTGCTAAAGAGGCTCCTATGAGAGCACCAATACTTGTACCGCTAATAGCTTTTATCTTTATGCCATGTTCTTGAAGTACATTTACCACTCCAAGGTGGAAAGCTCCTTTAGCTGCACCTCCTGAGAGGCATAAGCTTATCTCTCTAGGAAATTGATTATTTGCCATTGTCCATCCAGTGTTTCAACGAGGGCTGTACAACTCTCAACCCAGTCCCCACAGTTCAGATACTCTATTCCATCTATTGTTCGCATCTCTGCCTTATGTATATGCCCACAGATAACTCCGTCATAGCTGTTTCGTTTTGCATGGGCTGCGAGTATGCCCTCATAATCAGATATAAATGAAACAGAACTTTTGATACTATCTTTAGCATATCGTGAGAGAGACCAATACTTTTTTCTTCCAAAAGCTTTTCTCGTAAAGTTGACAACACCATTTAGATGCAGTAGTAGGTCGTACCCATAGTCGCCTAAAACAGCTAGCCATTTTTTAGTCATGGTGATAGAGTCAAAAAAATCTCCATGAGTAACAAGAAACTTTCTGTTTTTGAGGTCTATATACTCAAGTTCGCTCTCAATTCTTAAGCGATCTCCTAATATAATAGGGATGAAGGGACGTAAAAATTCATCATGGTTCCCTGCTATAAAATATACATTGGTAGATTTTCTTGCCTTGCGAAGAACCTTTTGAATAACATCGGAATGAGACTGCTCCCAAACAAACTTTCTTTTGATAGCCCAACCATCTATAATATCACCTACGAGATAGAGGTTCTCTGAGTCATAGTCTCGTATAAACTCTAGTAATCGTTGGGCTTTTGAGAATTTTGTGCCAAGATGCACATCGGAGATAAAAATTGATCTAACTTTTATGGGTTCGCTCATTGGAAGATATAGCCTTTATAGTTTTGAAAATTATAATAAAGCTATATTTCTAAATGATTACAAAGATTAAGTAGTTTTATAAAAGCCCTAGTGAGAGACTTTTACTTTTAACTCCTCTTCTTTTATAGCTGCCGTTACATACTTGATAACCACAACATCTTCAGTCTCATTTATATACCACTCTGCTATATGCTCACTCTCTAGTGTATTAAGTTTGTCAAAGTTTATGTCACCTTGAGGAATGAATAAATGTGAATGTCTTAGTGGGTTTTGGAGTTTAAAGATAGTCCAAACAAGCCATAAAATAATTACGGATGCAATAGTAATAGCAAAAGTTTCTCTATCGCTTATATCAAGGTAGAGACCAGCAAATGTTCCACCTAAAAATGTGAAGAAATAGGCAGCAGAGTTTGATATACCAAGTGCTGCACCTTTTTGATGAACTTTTGCGAACTTAGATATCATTGACTGAACAAGTGGTTCCATCATGTTAAACGCGATGAAAAATGCTACAACACCAACCACAAAAACAGTACTAGAAGTTGTGAAACCCATGATGATAAATGAAACTAGGAAAAGAACTATAGAGATTAGAAAAATCTGCTTTGGAATGTTCTTTTTCTCCCCAAATACTGCAGCTGGCCCCATAGCAACAAGACCTGCTAGCATAGCTGGAACATAAGCCATCCATAGTTCAGACTTTTCCCAACCAAAACCATACTGCTCTTTTGTAAGAATGATAGGGATAAGTACAAACGCCATAGTCATAAGACCTTTTTGCATGGCGTTTATAATAATCATGTTTAAAAGATTGTTGTCTTTTAGTATGTCAGATGTCTTAGAGTTGTTATGGTATATATGTTTGATCTTTGGCGGCGTAGGTACTTTTGCAAAAAGAATCACTATCGCGAGGACTGCTAAACCTGTAGTTATTAAAAATATTGTACTGATACCAAAACTTGATGCAACTATAGGACCAAGAGCCATAGCAAGAGCAAAACTCATAGCGATAAATCCACCCATGATTGCCATAGCTTTACCACGAACTTCTTCTTCAACAAGATCAGAAATCATCGCTGTTACAACAGAACCAATAGCACCAGCACCTTGTAAAAAACGTCCAAACATAAGTGAATAGATGTCAGTTGAAAATGCACAAATTAGTGAACCGATTATAAAGATGATAAGACCGAATAAAATAGTCGGTTTTCTACCAAACTTATCACTCATCGTTCCAAATGGAACTTGAAAAACTGCTTGTGTTAGTGCATATCCACCAACGATGATACCCACAAGAAATCCAGTTGCATTTTCAAGTTCAAGTGCATAGACAGAAAGAACTGGTAAAACAAGAAAAAGTCCTAAAAATCTTAGGAAAAGAATGGAAGAGAGGGGAAGTACTTTTTTAAACATTTAAAGCCTTTATAGTATAATGGCGAGATTATAACGAAATAGTTTTATAGAAAAGAAAAGGGAAGAAAATTTGAAATTAGTTTTAGCTACATCTAATAAAGGTAAAGTAAGAGAGATTAAAGCACTCTGTAGTGAATATGAGGTTGTTCCTTATTCTGAGCTCATTGAAGAGTTTGAGATAATAGAAGATGGAGAGACATTTAAAGAAAATGCTCTAATAAAGGCAAGAGCAGTCTTTGAAGTACTTAATGATGAGAATGTAATAGTCATAGCTGATGATAGTGGTATAAGTGTTGATGTACTTAATGGTGGACCGGGGATTTATAGTGCTAGATATGCGGGTGAGAATGCTAATGATAAAGATAACTTAAAAAGACTTATGGAAGATATCAAAAGAGAAGGTGTAGAGAGTTCTCCTGCATTTTATACTGCAGCTATAGCTATAGTGACACGAGACACTGAGAGAACTGTTCATGGATGGATGTATGGAACTGCTTTAACAGAGGCTCAAGGTGATGGTGGATTTGGATATGATCCTATGTTTGTGCCAGTTGGGTTTGAGAAAACATTAGGGGAGTTAGATGATGAGACAAAAAAAAGGTTGTCTCATCGCTCAAAAGCTTTGAGTCTTGCAAAAATAGTGTTAAAAACTTTATAGTACCTTTACACTAAGTTTACAAAACCTATCTTCTAGTTTCTTTAAAAACATATGTAAGTGGGCGTTATATCTGCTAATTGTATGCATGATATCTCCTTTAACATTGATTTGTCAAAGAAGGTAAAGCAATTTTTATACCATTTAGTTAAAGGTTGCTAGTAAAATCACTCCAAAGAGTATTCGATACACACCAAAAGAGACGAAAGTGAACTTCTCTAAAAACTTCATAAATAGTTTTATCGTGATAAATGCCACTATAAAAGAGACTATAAATCCTACAGCAAGAGTCATTAGATTTGCATCGTTAAAGTCTTTGTAATGTTTGAGCAGGTCATAAGCTGTAACAGCACTCATAACAGGCATTGCAAGTAAGAAACTAAACTCAGCACTCGCTTTTCTGCTCAGTCCAACAAGAAGAGCACCGATGATGGTAGAACCTGCACGGCTCGTTCCAGGAACAAGGGCAAAGACTTGTGCAAAACCTATAATCATAGACTGTTTAAATGTGATAAGCTCGACATCATCGATAAGCTTCTCTTCGTTTGTGATAAAAAACTTTTCAACTATTAAAAAGATGATACCACCGACTATAAACATAGTGGCAACTACATTTATGCTAAATAGCTCTTTTATCTGATCTGAAAAGATAAATCCAACTATCCCTATAGGAAGAAAAGACAAAAACACCTTTGTCCAAAGGTCAACCTTCTTAATACTAAACTTGTCTTTATAGTTAAAAACAACAGCAAGTATGGCTGCAAACTGGATGATAACCTCATAAGCTTTTGTCACAGTAGTTTGGTCAATACCGAGAAAATGGCTAGCAACGATCAAGTGACCAGTGGAAGAGATAGGTAAAAATTCAGTAAATCCTTCGATTATTCCGAGAATGATAGAGTCAAATATAGTCATTAGTAAGCCTTATAGAAAATAGAAAAAGATTTTAGCATAATAAATAG
>JAYEJR010000212.1:0-4297 GCA_034660715.1 Campylobacterota bacterium
ACCCAATAATGCACCTTATTCTAAAGAGGAGATTCTCAACACCTTAGATAAACGCCCGCTTACACAAGAAGATATAAACCTCCTTCTAGATGAAGAGAGCAGACTCCTTCTCTTAGAGCTTATTCAAGAAGAGAAAGTATCTATAAAAACAGTAAGTAATTTAGAGTTTTTAGTTCCAAGTGAAAATATAAAAAGAAAAAAGAAAAAATCATGACAAAACCAGAGTTAGAATTAGACAATATATTTATTCCATCGACAGTTCCATCTAAAAAACTGATGATAATACTTCATGGACGTGGTGACTCTTCAGAGGGTTTTGTAGGACTCCCTCCCTTTTTAGACCTACCTGATATGAACTACATTCTTTTTGATGCACCCTTTGAGTATTTTAGTGGTCACTCATGGTACCAACTCCCCCCGGACCAACTTCCTGGTATAGAGTACTCCTCCCAGTTACTAACAAAAGACTTAGATAGCCTTTTTGAGAGTGATTTCAGTGCTGAGGAGAGTTTTCTTTTTGGTTTTTCACAAGGCTCTCTTTTAACATTTGAGTTTGGTGCTAGATATGAAAAAGTACTTGCAGGCTATATAGCTATAAGTGGCTATATCTATGATGAAGTAAAACTTTTAGAAGAGATGAACCAAAAGGTAAATGCCAATAACTGGCTCTGTACACACGGAACAAGTGATGGAGTTCTTGAGTATAACTACTCAAAAAAGCAGGTAGAGAGTTTAAATGAAGGTGGCTTTCATGTAGAGTTTCAAACTTTTGATAAAGACCACAGTATAGCTAAAGAGGAGTTAGACTTAATCTCGCAATGGATTAAGAACCGCTAACTCTTTTTGCAAGTTGCTCTGGAAGAATTTCCAAAGACTCTTCTACAAGTTTAGTATTTCCATGAGTGATAAACTCATCAGAGTACTCAAAACTTGTAACACTTACATCTAAAATACCATCATCAGCTAAAAATTCTGATATGGCAGAACCAACACCACCCATTTTTGCACTATCTGAAAAAACATACCATTTTTTATGCTTTGTTGCTAACTCTCGTAACATCTCTGTGTCAAGAGGTTTAACAAATCTTAGGTCTAATATGATTGGGCTTTCTTCTAGAAGAAGTGATGTCTCATAAGCACGGCCTACACCATTACCATAACCAATAAAAAGAGTATCACCACTATTTGATTCTAAAAGTTGAGCCTTTCCTAGTTCAAAAGTCGTTGACTCAGGAAGTGTTGTTTCTATAAATGAACCTCTTGGATAACGTAGGGAACATGGATGATCATACCCTGCTGCAAATGCCATAGCTTGATGAAAACTCTTCTCATCACGAGGTGCAAAAAGTGTCATATTTGGTATAGCTCTTAAAAAACTTATATCAAATACACCCTGATGAGTCTCTCCATCTTCCCCAACTATTCCTGCACGATCAAGAGCAAAAACAACTGGTAAATCCATCAAACATGTGTCATGAATCACTTGGTCAAACCCACGCTGTAAAAATGTAGAATAAATTGTACAAAATGGTTTAAAACCCTCTTTTGCTAAAGCCGACATAGAAGTAACTGCATGCTGCTCTGCAATAGCTACATCCCAAAATCTTGTTGGGTACTTCTCAAGAAGTGGACTAAGACCTGTTCCACTTGGCATTGCTGCTGTAGCACCAACAACTTTGTCATTTTTTTGAGCTAGGTCTAAAAGTATCTCTGCGTAGATTTGAGTAGCACTTTTAGCACCACTCTTTTTAGCACTAGAGCCATCACTAAGATCAAATGGGCCAACTCCATGCCATTTTTCTTCTTGACCCTCTGCTATGTTATAACCCTTACCTTTAAGTGTTTGACAGTGAATAATAACAGGTTCGTTAAGTTTTCTGGCAGTCTGCAGTATATCTATAAGTTGCTCTAGATTATGCCCATCAACAGGACCGATATAATTAATACCCATCTCTTCAAACATAATACCTGGAGTGATAAGCTTTAAACCCTCTTCCATTCGCTTTGCAATATAGTGTGCACCATCACCAAAATTATCTACAAAACTTTCCGTTGTTTTTTTAAAACGCTGATAAAATGGTGAAGCCATTGCCGAACTAAGCACTCTACTAAGAGCCCCTATTGGCTTTGCGATACTCATTTCGTTATCATTTAAAATAATTATCATAGGATATTTTCTATCGCCAAGCTCATTAAGAGCTTCATAAACCATTCCAGCAGTCATTGAGCCGTCACCTATCATTACTACAGGTATACGACTATCTTGTTCCCCTTTTATCGCTATAGCTTTTGCTGCACCAACACCTAATGAAATAGAGGTAGAACTATGTCCAGCAACAAAATAATCATCATCACTTTCACTCGGTTTAGTGTAACCACAAAGACCATTAAATTGACGAAGAGTATCAAACTCTTCCCATCTATCTGTTAAAAGTTTATGGGCATAAGACTGATGACTCACATCAAAAATAAAAGGATCTTTTTTAGAGTCAAAAACTTTATGCATTGCTACTATTAACTCTGTAGCTCCTAAAGTTGAACTTAAATGACCACCATTTTTACTAACCACTCTTAAAATTTCTTCACGTATCTCTTTACAGACAGTTTCTAGTTCTTCTATATTTTTATCTTTAATATTCATATTATTTTTACTCACTAAGTGCTGCCTTTTTTACTCTTTCTAATCTTTTAGATATTTGTGAGTCAATATTTCCAGCATCACTGACAACAATGATTCCGCCTTCACTTACTGCACTATCTGAAACAATTGATATATGATCAACCTTGCCAATACTTTGTGATATTGCTCCATGGTTATTTGGATTTACTTTTAAAGTTATCTCTGATGCACTCTGTAGCTCTTTTAATAACTCATCAGCTAATACTTTTGCTACTTCATTTGAGTTTTGTGAAAGTTCTACTTGTATAACCTCTTTTGATATATCAACTGCAGCATACATCAACTCTTTTTTTATACCTTCTAGAGCAGATTCAAACTCCTGAGCACTATTTTCTAATTTTTGTACAGAAGTACTAAAAAGGTTTAAACTATTTGTCGTACTTTCATTTACATCAGACATGGCTTTTGCTACACCTGCTTCCACACCCTCTGAAAAGCTCTCTTCTTTTGCTTGAGCCAAAGCTTTTACATGCTCTTCTTCTTTACTCTCAAGTTTCATCTGTAACTTTATAAAATTAGAGGACATTTCATCTGTTTTTTGCATCAGGGACTCTATGAGAGACTCTTTAGAACTGGTACTCAAAGAACTAGAGTCTACATCACTTATACGAGCTCTAGGATTATTCTCTTCTGTAAAAGTAGGAGCACTATCTTCTTCATTAGATGAAGAAGATGTATCCATTGCTGATATAGCTTTAAAGTTATACTTTCCAACATTATGGCGTTCTATATTATCTTTTGAAATTACTTTTGCCATACTTTACTCAATCATCTCTTCGGTTGAACCCATCTGTATTGTTCCAGCTTCAGCTAGTCCATTTACAACTTCAACAATTTTGCGTTGAGCTGTTTCAACATCTTTCATTTTAACAGCACCAAGGAATTGCATCTCCTCTTCAAAAGCATCTCGTGCTCTCTCACTCATTGCAGAAAAGAATTTCTCTTTAAGTTCTTCCGGAGAAGATTTAAGTGCTAACATTAGATCAGCCTTATCAACCGCTTTAAGAGTTTCCGTAATTGCTGTTTTATCAAGAGAAACCATATCCTCAAAAGTAAACATCATCTCTTTAATGAGTGTAGCTAACTCTTCATCTACCTGCTCAATGTTTGCCAGAGTCGATTTAGAACTTTTAACACCTAAACGGTTAAAGACATCGGCAACAGCACGAGGTCCACCAACTTCAACTTTATAAGATGCAAGAGACTCAAGTTTTGACTCTAGTACTGCAGAAACACGTTTGATAACAGAAGGAGATATATCTCCAAGTTTTGCCATACGCATTGCAACTTCGCTTCGCAAGTCATCAGAAAAGAACTGAAGCGTATCAGCAGCCTCAGTAGCATCCATATGTGCCAAGATAAGTGCAATAGTTTGCGGATGCTCATGCTGAATAAAGTCTGAGAGTTGTTGTGGTTTAATCTTAGAAAGATAGGCAAAGTTTTGAGTGTTTTGCATATTTTTACTTAGTTTATCTAAAACTTTCTTAGCCTCTTCTGGACCAAGTGTACGGTAGAGTAGTTCTCTTGCATACTCCATACCGCCAGCAGTAAGATATTGTCCTGATTGAAATATAGCATAAAACTCTTCAAGAATTGCCGTAGCAACTCCACGATCTA
>JAYEJR010000213.1:0-4232 GCA_034660715.1 Campylobacterota bacterium
TTTTGTAAACGCGAAAACTCTGATGTAGAGACACAATCAAACTGTAAACTACCTCAAGATATTCCATTTTTTGCATTAGCTGATTTTACATTTGAGATGTATGCACCAGATGCTTGTCCACTCTGCAAAGATGGTAGTGAAGCTATCAAACCAGGTTCAAGAGGAAATTAAGGGTACACCCTTAATTTAGTTGACAAGAGTTCATTCTCTCAACTAGCACACGAGCCACTTCAACCTTCCCATCAACTACTGAAGTTACTCCTATATCTTGTAGCTTCTCTTTCTCTTCAAGAGAAACAACCTTCACGACTAAATTTGCATTAGCGGAGTGCTTGAGTATCGCCTCGCAAATAAGCTGTTTTTTCTCAGCGTTATCAAGAGTTACCACTACCGCTGCGGCGTTTTCTATATGAATAGCACTCAAAATAGAGTTTTTTGATGCATCGCCCAAGTAAGCTTCTATACCCTCCGATAGTGCCTCTTTTACGTGTTTGTGGGAGTTGTCTATCACTATGTACTTCGCGTCTTGTAGATCAAGCTGTCGTGTTACAAACTTTCCTACTACACCATAACCACACACTATAACATGGTCTCTACGAGTAGAGAGGGCCGACATGTCTGACTCGGTATCCACTTTACCACTAAGGTACTCAACAAAAGTGCTAATTCTAGAGATAAAGAATGGTGTTACAACCATAGAAAAAATCACTATCAAAACTAGCAATTGCGAAAGCTCTTTGTCAAGTAGCCCCCCCATCTCCGCTAACGCGAATATAACAAAGGAGAACTCTCCCACTTGAGAAAGTGCAAAGGCGGTTTTAAGTGAACGCCTATGTCTTGAAGTTATTCTAAGAAGAGCATATATTATAATGCTCTTAAGTACGAGAACCCCTGCAAAAATAGCGACAATTAAGAATATATTGTCAATAAAGACTAGTAAGTCGATTTTCATACCAACAACGACAAAGAATGTTCCAAGCAGGATGTCTTTAAAAGGTGCGATATCAGCTTCAACTTTATGGTGATACTTCGTCTCTGCTATAATCATACCGGCTACAAATGCACCAAGGGAGTAAGTAAATCCCATATAATGAGCCAGAAGAGAAGCTCCCACAACAATAAATAATACAGAGCCCATAAAGAGCTCTTCAAGCTCCGAAGAGGCCGAAAAGTGTAGTAGCCATGTCATAGCTCTTTTACCAACTGTAAATAGTACACCAATAACTATCACGGCACTTACTAGTGTGTCTTGTAGAATGACCCATACACTTTCATCTGCTTCAGTAGTTAAGAAACCTATCAAAATCAAAATAGGGATTACTGCAATGTCTTGAAATACCAATATTCCTGTAGAGAGTTGTCCATAAGGCTTGTATATCTCTTTTGAGCTTTTAAGATAACTTAGTACTACAGCCGTTGAAGAGAGTGCAAATGCCAAGGATATAATGAGAGAAGTCTTTGCTTCTAGTCCAAATCCATATGCGGAAATGACATAAACAGCTATAGCAGTAAATGCCACCTGCATCGTTCCATTTCCAAATATCTCTTTTTTCATTGTTCCCATTTTAGCGAGCGATATCTCAAGTCCTATGGTAAACATCAAAAAGACTATACCAAACTCCCCTACCATCTCTAGCTCATGCGAGTTTCCTACTTCCCTTAAATCAAATGCATATACTATGATAGTACCGGTGATGATATAGCCTATGATCTGAGATATGCCGAATTTTTTTAAAAAGATATTTACGATAATCGAGATACCGAGTGCGGCTATTACATATAAAAGTGTATTTTCCATTATCTTGGGTGATTTCCTTTTCTCGATATGTTTTGTAATCGTCTTAGTGCCTCTACACTCTCTTTATCCAAAGTGTGCAGATCTCGTTTTTCACTTAAACTTATTCCTACTCGTTTTTCATATAGTTTATTTATTATCACAGGTTTTGTATTACTAATCTCTAGTTTTCCATTATTATTTACTTTTGCATTGTAATAAAATCTATCTTCTTTATTGTACATCACTACCTTTGAGTTGCTCTCTATCCAATGAAATGTAGAATCTCCCTTGAGATATCCCTCAAACTGTGTGCCATCAGGCTGAGTAAATTTTATCAAACCACCTCTTGCTGGTCCTGCATTTAAAAAAGTTCCAATAAAAATTAATAACATTATTATTTTTAAAACATATCCCATTTAATCTCCTAGTGGGTGATTTTGAAACTCATCTCTCTTGTTGTGTAACTTGAGCTAAGAACTTCAATTTTATAACTTTTACTGCCATTATATGAACTAACTTTATTAAAATCTACAATATCACCATCTGTGTAAGAATCACTCTCTTTTACTGTAATACCACGATATTTTGTTAAAGCATAACTTGTATCTCTCTCAACTAGTCTCACTTTATAATGATTACTCTGTGTCTGTGAACCATCTTCATTATTATTATTTTTATTTGTATCAACATGATATAGTAGAGCAAATAATTTATTATCACTAAAACCACTATTTGCTGTATTAAAGGCTCTATCAGAGTCAACTCGAGCACTATCCCTACACTCTAATAAAAAAAATTCATTTGATTCTTCAGTAATTAGTTTTATAAATTCATTAGAGCTGCACTTAATAGTTGCACTATCTGTCGAACTTATAATCCTAGTATCTGTATTAAATAAAGCATCAATTTTATTGTAAGCACTAAATTGAACTGGTGTATCACCCTCGTAAGAATCTACTCTTTTTTTTGCCCACGAACCTCCACTCATTATGTCATAATAACCTAATCCCGAACCAGTAAGACCATTATTGTTCTGGTCATATGGTGGATCTGTTTGATAATAATCTTCTAGATTAAGTAGAGAGTGTCCTATTTCATGTGCAATTATTCCAACCGTTGCTTTATGTGCCTCCGCAAACCCATAGCCATGAACTGCACCAAATCTAGTATACCAACCAGTTGTTAACTCCTCTCCAGTATCACTTATAACTTTCACATTATCAAGAACTAAAGGGCTCCTACTTTCAAAACTCCATGCATGTGCCCATATTGCATCATTTGAAACCTCATTATAAGACTCTTCTCCACCTGCAATTATAAAAATTACTTGCAACTCTTTTTGGTTCAGACTACCATCAGCATCTGTATCATACTCGGCAAAATTTACCGCACCGTTAACATCAGAAGAGTTCATCGCTTTGGCTAAATAATTGTCTCTAAATGCCGCCTCTCTACTTCCATCAATACTATAATCACTTCCTGGATGGTTTTCATCCATATTTACACTGATTATTCCATCATTTGAGATACCTGAATTTTCCTCAATAGGCATTAGTTCTATATTCGCATCTGTGCTATCATAGTACCATCTATTCACAGAGTTTTCTTCTTTGTTAAAAATTTTGTCATACCAAATTAATGGATCATCTTCTGAAATATTTTTCCAGTTCATTATAACAACTAGTGTCGGGATTTTATTTTGAGTTATTCCAAAATTAACATCCCCTAATGAGTCACCAGAGTTCTCTACAGTCTCAGTTTGTGACTCTTCACTTGGAGCACAGCCACCCAAAAATAGTAAAAAGATAGTTAGAAAAATTGTACGAATCACTGCTTGCATATAGTGCTCTTTTATTAAAAATTATTGTTACTATATATAATAGCTAAACTTTCCTTGCGTCATAAGAAATTAAACTACTTTATTATATAATCGCGATAATAATTAATATAATATGGAGCTATTTTATGACTAAATACATTTTTGTTACCGGTGGGGTTTTATCTTCTCTTGGAAAAGGGATTACTGCTGCGAGCGTTGGTACGCTTCTAAAACACACTGGGCTAAATGTTGGAATGCTGAAAATAGACCCATATATCAATGTCGACCCCGGAACGATGAGTCCACTTGAACATGGTGAAGTTTTTGTGACTAAAGATGGAGCGGAAACCGACCTTGACATCGGGAACTATGAGCGTTTTTTAGATACTTCATTTTTAAAGTCTGCTAACTTCACTACAGGTCAAGTTTATTCTTCCGTTATAGAACGAGAACGCGCTGGTGGTTACCTTGGTCAGACTATTCAAGTTATTCCTCATATCGTTGGGGAGATTGTAAACCGTATCAAAGAAGCTGGTGAGGGTCACGATATTCTCGTAGTAGAGCTTGGTGGAACAGTTGGTGATATCGAAGGTCTTCCTTTCATGGAGGCTATCCGTCAGATGAAGCATGATGAGG